>NZ_JAFEJA010000001.1:6417500-6589952 GCF_016919245.1 Streptomyces zhihengii
CCAACGGGTGCTGTGATGGGTAGGGGAGCGTCGTGTGCCGGGTGAAGCAGCCGCGGAAGCGAGTTGTGGACGGTTCACGAGTGAGAATGCAGGCATGAGTAGCGATACACACGTGAGAAACGTGTGCGCCGATTGACTAAGGGTTCCTGGGTCAAGCTGATCTGCCCAGGGTAAGTCGGGACCTAAGGCGAGGCCGACAGGCGTAGTCGATGGACAACCGGTTGATATTCCGGTACCCGCTTTGAAACGCCCAATATCGAGCCCATTAATGCTAAGGCCGTGAAGCCGCCGGCTGAGTCTTCGGACGAGGTCGGAGTGGTGGAGCCGCTGACCCAAGGTGGTAGTAGGTAAGCGATGGGGTGACGCAGGAAGGTAGTCCAGCCCGGGCGGTGGTTGTCCCGGGGTAAGGGTGTAGGCCGTGTGATAGGCAAATCCGTCACACATTAAGGCTGAGACCTGATGCCGAGCCGATTGTGGTGAAGTGGATGATCCTATGCTGTCGAGAAAAGCCTCTAGCGAGTTTCATGGCGGCCCGTACCCTAAACCGACTCAGGTGGTCAGGTAGAGAATACCGAGGCGTTCGGGTGAACTATGGTTAAGGAACTCGGCAAAATGCCCCCGTAACTTCGGGAGAAGGGGGGCCATTCTTGGTGATCCGATTTACTCGGTGAGCTGGGGGTGGCCGCAGAGACCAGCGAGAAGCGACTGTTTACTAAAAACACAGGTCCGTGCGAAGCCGTAAGGCGATGTATACGGACTGACGCCTGCCCGGTGCTGGAACGTTAAGGGGACCGGTTAGCTTGGATTCGTCCAGGCGAAGCTGAGAACTTAAGCGCCAGTAAACGGCGGTGGTAACTATAACCATCCTAAGGTAGCGAAATTCCTTGTCGGGTAAGTTCCGACCTGCACGAATGGCGTAACGACTTCTCGACTGTCTCAACCATAGGCCCGGTGAAATTGCACTACGAGTAAAGATGCTCGTTTCGCGCAGCAGGACGGAAAGACCCCGGGACCTTTACTACAGTTTGATATTGGTGTTCGGTTCGGCTTGTGTAGGATAGGTGGGAGACTGTGAACTCTGGACGCCAGTTCAGGGGGAGTCGTCGTTGAAATACCACTCTGGTCGTGCTGGATGTCTAACCTGGGTCCGTGATCCGGATCAGGGACAGTGTCTGATGGGTAGTTTAACTGGGGCGGTTGCCTCCCAAAGGGTAACGGAGGCGCCCAAAGGTTCCCTCAGCCTGGTTGGCAATCAGGTGTTGAGTGTAAGTGCACAAGGGAGCTTGACTGTGAGACCGACGGGTCGAGCAGGGACGAAAGTCGGGACTAGTGATCCGGCGGTGGCTTGTGGAAGCGCCGTCGCTCAACGGATAAAAGGTACCCCGGGGATAACAGGCTGATCTTCCCCAAGAGTCCATATCGACGGGATGGTTTGGCACCTCGATGTCGGCTCGTCGCATCCTGGGGCTGGAGTCGGTCCCAAGGGTTGGGCTGTTCGCCCATTAAAGCGGTACGCGAGCTGGGTTTAGAACGTCGTGAGACAGTTCGGTCCCTATCCGCTGTGCGCGTAGGAGTCTTGAGAAGGGCTGTCCCTAGTACGAGAGGACCGGGACGGACGAACCTCTGGTGTGCCAGTTGTCCTGCCAAGGGCATGGCTGGTTGGCTACGTTCGGAAAGGATAACCGCTGAAAGCATCTAAGCGGGAAGCCTGCTTCGAGATGAGGACTCCCACCTCCTTGAGAGGGTAAGGCTCCCAGTAGACGACTGGGTTGATAGGCCGGATATGGAAGCCAGGTAACTGGTGGAGTTGACCGGTACTAATAGGCCGAGGGCTTGTCCTCATTTGCTCGCGTCCACTGTGTGGTTCCCGGGTTGCGAACAGTCGCACCGGTTGAACCAGTTCCACTTTCATAAACTGAAGAGTGTGCTTGTTCGCTAAGTGCCGATGCCCCGTTCCGCGGGGCGGCCCGATAGAGTTTCGGTGGTCATAGCGTTAGGGAAACGCCCGGTTACATTCCGAACCCGGAAGCTAAGCCTTTCAGCGCCGATGGTACTGCAGGGGGGACCCTGTGGGAGAGTAGGACGCCGCCGAACAATCTTTCAAGGACCCTTGGTCCAGCGTTCACGCTGGACCAAGGGTCCTTTTTGCTTTTCTGAATGCTTTGCCGCAGCGCGTCGGTTGGTCGACTGCGCGAGAATGTCTGTGGTACCCGATGACAGGAGTCACGCCGATGTCCCCCAACTCTTCCGACGACCGTCCGGACCGCGAGCCGCGTCGTAGGGACGGTGGTGACAGGGGCGGATTCCGCGGCGGTCGTGACGATCGTGACCGTGGGCCCCGCCGTGACGACGACCGCGGTGACCGCGGCGGTTACCGCGGCTCCCGCGACGATCGCGGTGGCCGCCCCGGTGGCTCCGGCGGTGCCGGCGGCTACGGGCGCCGCGACGACCGCGATCGTGACCGCGGTCCTCGTCGTGAGGACGACCGTGGTGGCTTCCGCGGCCCGCGCGACGACCGTGGTGGTCGTCCCGGTGGTGGTGGCGGTTACGGCTCGCGTCCCGGCGGTGGCGGTGGCTACGGCGGCCGTGACGACCGTGGCGGTCAGGGTGGTGGCGGTTTCCGTCGTGACGACCGCGGTGGTCAGGGTGGTGGCGGTTTCCGCCGTGACGACCGTGGTGACGACCGGGGTGGGCGCTTCCCCCGTGACGACCGTGACCGCGGCCCTCGTCGTGAGGACGACCGTGGTGGCTTCCGTGGTCCGCGTGACGACCGTGGTGGTCGTCCCGGCGGTGGTGGCGGTTACGGCTCGCGTCCCGGCGGTGGCGGTGGCTACGGCGGCCGTGACGACCGTGGTGGTCGTCCCGGCGGCGGTGGCGGCTTCCGTCGCGACGACCGCGGTGGACGCGACGACCGCGGCGGCCAGGGCGGTGGCGGCGGCTACGGGCGCCGTGACGACGACCGTGGTGGCTTCCGCGGCCCGCGTGACGACCGTGGTGGTCGTCCCGGTGGCGGTGGCGGTTACGGCTCGCGTCCCGGCGGTGGCGGTGGCTACGGCGGCCGTGACGACCGCGGCGGTCAGGGCGGCGGCGGTTTCCGTCGTGACGACCGTGGTGGCCAGGGTGGTGGCGGTTTCCGCCGTGACGACCGTGGTGACGACCGGGGTGGGCGCTTCCCCCGTGACGACCGCGATCGCGGCCCCCGCCGTGAGGACGACCGTGGTGGCTTCCGCGGCCCGCGCGACGACCGCGACCGCGGCCCGCGCCGTGACGACCGTGGTGGTCAGGGTGGTGGCGGTTTCCGCCGCGACGACCGTGGTGGTCAGGGCGGCGGTGGCTTCCGTCGTGACGACCGTGGTGGTCAGGGCGGCGGCGGCTTCCGCCGTGACGACCGCGGCGACGACCGTGGTGGCTTCCGTGGCCCCCGTGACGACCGCGACCGCGGCCCGCGCCGTGACGACCGCGGTGGTCAGGGTGGTGGCGGCTTCCGTCGTGACGACCGTGGCGGCCAGGGCGGTGGCGGCGTCCACGGGCGCCGTGACGACGAGCGCGGCGGCTACCGCGGCGGACGCGACGATCGGGGCGGCTTCCGTGGCGGCCCGCGTCGTGACGACCGCTCCGGTGGTGGCGGCTACGGACGCCGTGACGACCGCGAGCGTCCCGACCGCGAGCCGATCAAGCGCCTGCCCATCCCGGACGACGTCACGGGCGACGAGATCGACAAGGACGTGCGGCAGGAGCTCCAGAGCCTGCCGAAGGGCCTCGCCGAGGACGTCGCGCGCAACCTCGTCATGGTCGCCAACCTGATCGACGAGGAGCCCGAGCGGGCGTACGCGTACTCCAGGGTCGCCCTGCGGCTGGCGTCCCGCGTCGCCGCGGTGCGCGAGGCGGCCGGCTTCGCCGCGTACGCGACGCAGAAGTACTCCGAGGCGCTGGCCGAGTTCCGTGCGGCCCGGCGGATGACCGGGACCGTGGAGCTGTGGCCCGTGATGGCCGACTGCGAGCGCGGGCTCGGACGTCCGGAGCGCGCGCTGGCCATGGCCGGCGAGCCCGAGGTGCAGAAGCTCGACAAGGCCGGTCAGGTCGAGATGCGGCTGGTCGCCGCCGGTGCCCGCCGGGACATGGGGCAGCTCGACGCGGCCATCGTGACCCTCCAGAGCCCCGAGCTCGCGTCGAGCTCCGTGCAGCCGTGGACGGCCAGGCTCCGGTACGCCTACGCCGACGCGCTGCTGGCCGCCGGCCGCGAGGACGAGGCGCGGGAGTGGTTCGCCAAGGCGCTGGAGGCCGACAAGGACGGGGCGACCGACGCGTCCGACCGTCTCGCCGAGATGGACGGCGTGGAGTTCACCGACGCCATGGACGACAGCGACGAGGACGAGCACCGCGACCTCGACGCCGGCCACGAGGCCGCCGGTGACGGCGAGGCCGAGGACGCCGCCGAGGACACGGTGTCGGCCGCCGAGGACGTCACGGACGAGCCGTCCGGCGAGGACGAGGCTCCGGCCAGGTCCGCCGAGTAGGGCGGGACACGGCACACACCGAAGGGCGGTACCCCGAACCGGGGTACCGCCCTTCGGCGTTGTCGGCCCTGAGGGCCCGGGGGTGTGGGCGAGCGCAGGCACGGGCCGTGCACCGGGCCGCCCGGTGTCAGCCCAGGGACAGGCTGCGCAGCACCAGACCCGTGGCCGGCTTCGGGCCGAACGAGGTCGACTTGCGCGGCATCGTGACGCCCACGCGGGCCAGGTCGCGCACGACCTCCTCGCGCACCGGGTGCATCAGCACGGCCGTGCCGCCGCTGCGTTCGGCCTGGGCGACCGCGGCCTCGGTGTCGTGGATGTAGGCGATGTGCTCCGGGCCGTCCGGGACGCGCCACAGGCGGTCCAGGATCGTCGAGTGGAGCACCGTGGCGTCCAGTGAGCGCCACGCGGCCGGCGGGTCCTGCGGGACGGTGTCGGCGAGGAGCGCGGCGTCCGGCCGGTCGACGAGGTGGAAGCGGCCGTCTCCGGCGAGGAGGAAGGCGTTGGACGCGGCCGCCGCCTCCGCCAGGTCGTCCAGGGCCCCCGGCAGGTCCGTGGCGAGGGTGCGGACACGGAAGGAGCCGTCGAGCGCGGTGAGCGCGTCGGCGAGGGGGAGGCCGCGCAGCAGCCGGTGGATGGCGCGCACCTGGAGGGGGTGGCGGGCCGTGTCGATCAGCAGCACCAGGCCGTAGTCCCAGGGGCCGGGCGCGGGGTGCTCGGCGCGCAGCCGGAGGTAGGTGGCCCACCGGTGGTGGCCGTCGGCGATCAGGGCCTGATGCCTGCTCAGGTCCGCGCGGACGGCGGCCGTCTCGGCCGGGTCGGTGAGCGACCAGAGCCGGTGCTCGAAGCCGTCCTCGGTGGTGGTGGCGAGCAGCGGCGGGCGGGCGGCGGCGCGTTCGACGGCGGTCGTGGCCGCGCCGGGGACGTCGTCGCCCCGGTAGGTGAGGAGCAGTGGTTCGAGGTTGGCGGCGGTGCTCCGCATCAGGGCGGCGCGGTCCGCGACGATGTCCGGCATCACCCCTTCGTGGGGGAGCACGATGCCGTCGGACGGCTCGGACAGGGCGAGGGCGCCGATGATCCCGCGCTGCAGGAGGTCGCCGCGGCGCTGCTCGTACACGTACAGGGCCGGTTCCGGGTCGGGCGCGAGGACGCCCTCGGCGAGCCAGCGGCCGAGGGTGTCGGCCGCCTGCCGGTGGCGGGCGTCGGGGGTGGCGGCCTGCGGCAGGATGAGCCGGACGATGTTGTGCGGGTCCGCCGACTCCAGGTGGTGCAGGCCGTCGGGGCGCACGACCACGTCGTACGGCGGTGAGGTCACGGCGGCGAGGCTGCCCACCCGCTCGGGGACGTAGCGCAGTCCGCGGAACGGGATCAGGTGCAGGCCGCCATTGGCCGCAGGACCGTCGGTGTTCATCAGGGCATCGTATGCGCGTGGGGGCGATGAGCGATGATCGGGGGAGAGGACCGACGGACGACGAGGAGCGGACACGGATGAGCCAGCGGGGCAGGACCATGCCGGGCGGAAGCACGACCGCGCCGGCCGAGGCGTACGACACGGCCCTGCTCGATCTGGACGGTGTCGTCTACGCGGGCGGGGAGGCGATCGCGCACGCGGTGCCGTCGCTGGGCGCGGCCCGCAGGCAGGGGATGCACCTGGCCTATGTGACGAACAACGCGCTGCGCACGCCGGAGAGTGTGGCGGCGCATCTGACCGAGCTCGGTGTGCCGGCCGTCGCGGAGGACGTCATCACCTCCGCGCAGGCGGTGGCCCGGCTGATCTCCGAGCAGGTGCCGGGCGGGTCGCGGGTGCTGGTCGTCGGCGGCGAGGGGCTGAAGGTCGCGCTGCGCGAACGGGGTCTGGTGCCGGTGGAGTCGGCGGACGACGAGCCGGTCGCCGTGGTGCAGGGCTACGGCGGGCCCGAGCTGGCGTGGGGCCGGTTCGCGGAGGCCTGCTACGCGATCGCGCGCGGTGTGCCGTGGTTCGCGTCCAACACGGATCTGACGATCCCGGGTGCGCGGGGCATCGCGCCGGGCAACGGGGCCGCGGTGGAGGTCGTGCGGATCGCGACCGGGGGCGAGCCGCAGGTCGCGGGCAAGCCGCTGCCGCCGATGCACCGGGAGACGATCCTGCGGACGGGCGCGCAGCGGCCGCTGGTGGTGGGGGACCGGCTGGACACGGACATCGAGGGCGCGTTCAACGGGGAGGTGGACTCGCTGCTCGTGCTGACCGGGGTGACGGACGCGGCCGGGCTGCTGGCGGCCGAACCGCGTCACCGGCCGACGTACGTGGACGCGGATCTGCGCGGTCTGCTGGTGCCGCAGCCCGAAGTGGCCGCGGTGGAGGGGGAGTTCCGCTGCGGTGGCTGGCGGGCGGCGGTGCGCGGCGGGGAGCTGGTGCTGGAGGGCGAGGGCGACGGCGCTCCGCTGGACGGTCTGCGGGCGCTGTGCGGGGCGGCCTGGTCGTACGCGGGCGAGGGTGTCTGCGACCTCGACGCGGCGAAGGTGCTGGCCAGGCTGGGCCTGTGAGGTGAAGCCGGGCCGGGGCCGGGAATCGGCGCGGGGGGCAGGTTAGGTTAACCTAACTGCGTGTTGGTCGACAGTCCCTCGAAAACGAGCGCGGAGCCGATATCCGCCGCCCCGGCTTCCCCCCGGCGTCACGCCCTGCGTGCGCTGGGGCTGCTGGTGGCCGTCGGCGTCCTGCTGCTGGTCTGCGTCGCGAGCATCGCCGTGGGCGCCAAACCGGTGCCGGTCTCCGATGTGTGGGACGGGCTGTTCCACAACACCGGGACCGGCAACGACGTGGTCATCCGTGATCTGCGGGTGCCCCGGACGCTGCTCGGTCTGCTCGTCGGCGCCGCGCTCGGGCTGTCGGGGGCCGTGATGCAGGCGCTGACCCGCAATCCGCTCGCCGAGCCCGGTCTGCTGGGCATCAACGCGGGCGCCGCGGCGGCCGTCGTCAGCGGCATCAGCTTCTTCGGCGTCACCTCGCTCTCCGGCTACGTCTGGTTCGCGTTCCTCGGCGCCGCCGCCGTCTCGGCGGCCGTGTACGTGCTCGGCGGCAGCCGCAGCGCCACCCCGGTGCGCCTGGCGCTGGCCGGCACGGCCGCGAGCGCGGCGCTGTACGGCTACATCAACGCCGTGCAGCTCCTGGACGCCGCCGCGCTGGAGCGCCTGCGGTTCTGGACGGTCGGCTCGCTCTCCTCGGCGAGCATGGACACCATCACCAAGGTCGCCCCGTTCATCGGCACCGGCCTGCTGCTGGCGCTGCTGCTGGCGCGGCCGCTGAACGCGATGGAGATGGGCGACGACACGGCCCGCGCGCTCGGCGCCCATCTGAACCGCACCCGGATCCTCGCGATGATCGCCGTCACCCTGCTGTGCGGGGCGGCGACCGCCGCCTGCGGGCCGATCGTCTTCGTGGGGCTGATGATCCCGCACGTCGTGCGCTCGTTCACCGGGCCCGACATGCGCTGGATCCTGCCGTACTGCGCGGTCCTCGCCCCCGTCCTGCTGCTCGGCGCGGACGTGATCGGCCGGATCGTCACCCGCCCCTCCGAACTCCAGGTCGGCATCGTGACCGCGGTCGTCGGCGGGCCGGTCTTCATCCAACTCGTCCGCCGCAAGAGGATGGCCCAGCTGTGACGGCCCCGCACACCACCGCCGAACAGGCCCCGGCCGCCCCCGCCGCGAAGGGCTCCGCGCGGCCGTCGTCCGCCGGGGCGCCGAAGGCCGTCCGCGTGCCCGGCGGTCTCTCGCTGCGGGTGGACCCGCGCGCGGCGCTCGTCTGCGTCCTGCTGGCCGCCGCCGCGTTCGCGGTCGCCGTGGTGCTCATCGGGACGGGCGACTTCCCCATGTCCTTCGGCGACGTCGTCTCGACGCTGCTGGGCAACGGGACCGCGGCGCAGGAGTTCATCGTCCACGACCTGCGGCTGCCGCGGGCCCTGGTGGCCGTCCTGGTGGGGGCCTCGCTCGCGCTCAGCGGGGCGATCTTCCAGTCGCTGTCCCGCAATCCGCTCGGCAGCCCCGACGTCATCGGTTTCGGCCACGGCTCCACCGTCGGCGCGCTCACCGTGATCGTGCTCTTCGGCGGCGACACCCTGGCGGTGTCGGGGGGTGCGGTGGCCGGCGGGCTGCTGACCGGTGTCCTGGTCTACGCGCTGGCGTGGAAGCGGGGGGTGCAGGGCTTCCGGCTGGTGCTCGTCGGCATCGGCGTCGCCGCCGTGCTGACCGCGGTCATCCACTTCCTGATCACCAAGGCCAACCTCGTCGACGCCACCCGGGCCACGCTGTGGATGACCGGTTCCCTCGACGGGCGCGACTGGGCCCAGGTCGGGCCGCTGGCGCTGCTGTGCGCGGTGCTCATGCCCGTGGTGTTCGCCCACGGCAGGCCGCTGCGGATGCTGGAGATGGGCGACGACTCGGCGTACTCGCTGGGGGTGCCGGTCGAGCGCACCCGGGTGGTGCTGATGACCTGCGGCGTGCTGTTCATCGCGGTGGCCACCGCGGCGGCCGGGCCGATCGCCTTCGTCGCGCTCAGCGCTCCGCAGCTCGCGCGCCGGCTGACCCGCTCGCCCGGGCCCAACCTGGTCGCCGCCTCGCTCATGGGCGCGGCCCTGCTGCTCGTGGCCGACTGGGTCGCGACCGCGGCCTTCCCCGGCCGGCAGCTCCCCGTCGGCGTGGTGACCGGTGTGCTGGGCGGCTGCTACCTGCTCTGGCTGCTCGTCACCGAACGCAGGGCCGGCCGGATATGACCGCCCGCAAGGAACCGAACGCCCCGACCCCGTCACGGCACCCCAGGAGTACGACCAGCATGCAGCGCCTCACCGCGGAAGAGGTCACCCTCGCCTACGACCAGCGGGTCATCGCCGAGAACCTCTCGGTGGAGATCCCCGACAACTCCTTCACGGTCATCGTCGGGCCGAACGCCTGCGGCAAGTCCACGCTGCTGCGCGCCCTGTCCCGGATGCTGAAGCCGTCCGTCGGCCGGGTGCTGCTCGACGGGCAGTCGATCCACTCGCTGCCCGCGAAGAAGGTCGCCAGGACGCTCGGGCTGCTGCCGCAGTCGTCGATCGCGCCGGACGGCATCACCGTGGCGGACCTCGTCGGCCGCGGCCGCTACCCGCACCAGGGCCTGCTGCGGCAGTGGTCGCCCGAGGACGAGCGGATCGTGCAGGAGTCCATGGCCGCGACGGGCGTCGGGACGCTGGGCGACCGGTACGTCGACGAACTGTCCGGCGGCCAGCGCCAGCGGGTGTGGATCGCGATGGCGCTGGCGCAGCAGACCCCGCTGCTGCTGCTGGACGAGCCGACGACCTTCCTCGACATCCAGCACCAGCTGGAGGTCCTCGACCTCTGCGCCGAACTGCACGAGACGCAGGGCCGCACCCTGGTCGCCGTGCTCCACGACCTCAACCAGGCGGCCCGGTACGCCACCCACCTCGTCGCGCTGCGCGAGGGGAAGGTCGTGGCCGAGGGCGCGCCCGCCGACGTGGTCACCGCCGAGCTGGTCGAGGAGGTCTTCGGGGTGCGCAGCCGGGTCATCGAGGACCCGGAGTCGGGCACCCCCCTGGTGGTGCCGTTCGCCCGCGCGCGGGCGCCCCGTCAGGCCGCCGCGCGCTGAGCGCGGCCCCGCCGGGTCACAGCAGGGAGCGCAGCCGCATCAGGTCGCGGAAGCCGGCCTCCAGGCGGACCCGGCCCGAGGCCCAGGCCCGGGCGAAGTTCAGCTCGCCGCCGACCATGGCCACCAGGTCGTCGCCGGTCATCGCGAGGCGGATCTCCGCCTTGTCGCGGGGCGGTCCTTCGTAGGTGTCGGTGACGTCGATCCGGCTCTGGTGGAGCCGGCCGGCGAAGGTGGTGTCCAGGTCGGTGACGTGGCAGCTCAGGGAGCGGTCCAGCGCCGTCGCCGAGCGGACGTCGCCGTCCGCCTTCGCCAGATTGCCGGAGAGGGTGTCGAGTGCGCTGCGGCACTCCTGCGTCGTGGCCATCGTGACCGACGGTACCGCAGGGCTTCGCGGTAGCGTCTGGGCATGAGTGACGAAGCGCTGCCGGGGCCGCCCGCCCGGACCGCGGCCGGGGCCGGGGACGGGACGGCGGCCCGCGAACCCGCCGGGCCGGCGCCGCTCGGCGTCGAGCGGGTGCCCACCCACCACCCGGAGGTCGACGCGCTGCTGGAGCGGCTCGCCGATGTGGACCACCTCGCCGCCGACGGCCACAGCGAGGTGTACGAGGATGTACACCGGGGCCTGCGGGACGCGCTGACCGCGCTCGACACCCGTCCGGGTCCGCGGCCCCCGCACCCGTCGCACGACCACAGGAGCTGAACCCACCGTGGCAGGAGTCGCCCGCCGCCGTCTCGACGCCGAACTGGTACGCCGCAAACTGGCGCGTTCGCGGGAGCACGCGGCCCAGCTCATCGCCGCGGGCCGCGTCACCGTCGGCGGCAACACCGCGACGAAGTCCGCCACCCAGGTCGAGACGAGCGCCGCGCTCGTGGTCTCGGCCGACGACAGCGACCCCGACTACGTCTCGCGCGGCGGCCACAAGCTGGCCGGCGCGCTGGCCGCCTTCGTGCCGCTGGGGCTGGAGGTCACGGGCCGCCGGGCGCTGGACGCGGGCGCCTCGACGGGCGGCTTCACCGATGTGCTGCTGCGCGCCGGCGCCGCCCACGTGGTCGCCGTCGACGTCGGCTACGGGCAGCTCGCCTGGTCGCTCCAGAGCGATGAACGCGTGACCGTCAAGGACCGTACCAATGTGCGGGAGATGACGTTGGAGACGATCGACGGGGTGCCGGTGGACCTGGTGGTGGGCGATCTGTCCTTCATCCCGCTCGGCCTGGTGCTGCCGGCGATGGTGCGCTGCTCGGCGCCCGGCGCGGACCTCGTGCTGATGGTGAAGCCGCAGTTCGAGGTGGGCAGGGAACGCCTCGGCAGCGGCGGTGTCGTCCGCAGCCCCGAGCTGCGGGCCGACGCCGTGAGGGCGGTCGCGGGCCGGGCCGCCGAGCTGGGCCTGGGGGTCCGGGGGGTCACCGCCAGCCCGCTGCCGGGCCCCTCGGGCAACGTCGAATACTTTCTGTGGCTCCGGGCGGGTGCGCCCGGACTCGACCCCGCGGACGTCGACCGCGCAGTGGCGGAGGGACCTCGTTGACCGAGACAGCAGCAACCACAGCAACGACCACGACGAAAGCGGCGCGCACGGTCTTCCTGCTCGCCCACACCGGACGCCCCGCGGCGATCCGCAGCGCCGAACGCGTCGTCCAGGGGCTGCTGCGCAGCGGCCTCGGCGTGCGCGTGCTGGAGGCCGAGGCGGCCGACCTGCCGCTGCCGGCCGCCGTCGAGACCGTGCCCGACGGGGCGCCGGACGTGCTCGACGGCTGCGAGCTGCTGATCGTGCTCGGCGGCGACGGGACGCTGCTGCGCGGCGCCGAGTTCTCCCGCGCCTCCGGTGTGCCGATGCTCGGCGTCAACCTGGGCCGGGTGGGCTTCCTCGCCGAGGCGGAGCGGGACGACCTCGACAAGGTCGTCGACCGGGTCGTCAGCCGTGCCTACGAGGTCGAGGAGCGGATGACCCTCGACGTGGTCGTGCACAGCAACGGCGACATCGTGCACCGCGACTGGGCGCTGAACGAGGCCGCCGTCCAGAAGGTGTCGCCGGAGCGCATCCTGGAGGTCGTGCTGGAGATCGACGGCCGCCCGGTGACCGCGTTCGGCTGCGACGGCATCGTCTGCGCGACACCGACCGGTTCGACGGCGTACGCCTTCTCCGCCGGGGGACCGGTGGTGTGGCCCGAGGTGGAGGCGCTGCTGATGGTGCCGATCAGCGCCCACGCCCTGTTCGCCAAGCCGCTGGTGACCTCGCCGACGTCCACCCTGGCCGTGGAGGTGCAGCCGCACACGCCGCACGGTGTGCTGTGGTGCGACGGCCGCCGGACCGTGGAGCTGCCGTCCGGCGCGCGGGTGGTGGTCAGACGGGGCGCCGTGCCGGTCCGCCTGGCACGGCTGCACCACGCGTCGTTCACCGACCGTCTGGTGGCCAAGTTCGCGCTGCCGGTGTCGGGTTGGCGCGGCGCGCCGCACTGAGAGCGGCGAAGAGCCCCTCGGGAGAGTGAACGCGGGGCCGGGGTCCGTCGCGCGGCGGGCCCCGGACCTCGTAAGGTCGTGTCCGTGTTGGAGGAGATGCGGATACGGTCGCTCGGAGTCATCGACGACGCGGTCGTCGAGCTGTCGCCCGGGTTCACCGCGGTGACCGGTGAGACGGGCGCGGGCAAGACGATGGTCGTGACCAGCCTGGGGCTGCTGCTCGGCGGACGTGCCGACCCGGCCCTGGTGCGGATCGGCGCCAAGGCGGCGGTGGTGGAGGGGCGGGTCAGGGTGCCCGCCGGCTCCCCGGCCGCGCTGCGCGCCGAGGAGGCCGGGGCCGAGCTCGAGGACGGCACGCTGCTCGTCAGCCGGACGGTGTCGGCCGAGGGGCGCTCGCGCGCCCACCTCGGCGGGCGGTCGGTGCCCGTGGGCGTGCTGTCGGAGCTGGCGGACGAACTCGTCGCCGTGCACGGCCAGACCGACCAGCAGGGCCTGCTGCGGGCCGCCCGCCAGCGCGAGGCGCTGGACCGCTACGCGGGCGCCGCCGTCGCGGGCCCGCACACCGGGTACGCCGCCGCCTACCGGCGGCTGCGCGCGGTGTCGGCCGAGGTGGAGGAGCTGACCACCCGTGCCCGCGAGCGGGCCCAGGAGGCGGATCTGCTGCGCTTCGGCCTCGACGAGATCGCGGCCGTCGAGCCGCGGCCCGGCGAGGACGTCGAGCTGGCCGCAGAGGCGGAGCGGCTCGGCCACGCCGAGGCGCTGGCGTCCGCCGCGTCCGTCGCCCATGCCGCGCTCGCCGGCAATCCGGAGGACCTCGAAGCCGTCGACGCGACCACCCTGGTCGCCGGCGCGGGGCGCGCGCTGGACGCGGTGCGCTCCCACGACCAGTCGCTCGCGACGCTCGCCGACCGGATGGGCGAGATCTCCATCCTGCTCGGCGACGTGGCGGGCGAACTGGCCGGGTACGCCGACGACCTGGACGCCGATCCGCTGCGGCTGGCCGCCGTCGAGGAGCGGCGGGCCGCGCTGACGGGTCTGACCCGCAAGTACGGGGCGGACATCGCGGCCGTGCTCGCCTGGGCCGAGGAGAGCGCCGCCCGGCTCACCGAGCTGGACGGCGACGACGAGCGCATCGGGGAGCTGACCGCGGAGCGGGACACCCTGCGGGGCGAACTCGCCGGGCTGGCGCAGGCGCTGACGGACGCCCGCACCGAGGCGGCGGACCGGTTCGCGGACGCGGTGACCGAGGAGCTCGCCTCCCTCGCCATGCCGCACGCCCGGGTCTCGTTCTCGGTGCGCCAGACCGAGGACCCGGAGGGCGTCGAGGTCGGCGGCCGGACGGTCGCCTACGGCCCGCACGGCGTCGACGAGGTGGAACTGCTGCTCGCCCCGCACCCGGGGGCGCCGCCGCGGCCCATCGCCAAGGGCGCCTCGGGCGGTGAGCTGTCCCGGGTGATGCTGGCGGTCGAGGTGGTCTTCGCCGGGACCGACCCGGTGCCGACGTACCTCTTCGACGAGGTCGACGCCGGTGTCGGCGGCCGGGCCGCGGTCGAGATCGGCCGGCGGCTGGCGAAGCTGGCCAGGTCGGCACAGGTCGTGGTGGTCACCCACCTGCCCCAGGTGGCCGCGTTCGCGGACCGTCAGCTCCTGGTGGAGAAGACCGACGACGGCTCGGTGACCCGGTCCGGGGTGACCGTGCTGGAGGGCGAGGACCGGGTGCGGGAGCTGTCCCGGATGCTGGCCGGCCAGGAGGACTCCGAGACGGCCCGGGCGCACGCGGAGGAACTGCTGGCCGCGGCCCGCGCCGACGCGTAGCCCCCGCCGCCCGGCCGCGCAGCCGCCCGGTCCCGGCGCCCGGTCCCGGCCGCGCAGCCGCCCGGCGCGCGGCCGGATCCGGCGCTTCGGATTCACCGATGTGGGTGATCCGTCGACGCCGGATCCTGCTCCGTGCACCGGAACGACATCGCGACGGTGCCGGAACGCCCGTACGGACTGGCATCCTTGGCGGGTGACACAGCTGCGGACGGTCCAGGTGCTGGGGGGCGGCAGCGCGGGCAGCAGCACGCACGTCAGGTCACTGGCCGCCGGGCTGGTGGCCCGCGGCGTGCGGGTGACCGTGTGCGCCCCCGCCGCACTCGACCGTGTCTACGACTACGCGGGGGCCGGCGCGCTGTTCGCGCCCGTCCCCCGCCGGAGCGACCCCCTGACGGTCGGCGCCCTGCGCGCGGCGTGCGCCGGGGCGGACGTCGTCCACGCCCACGGGCTGCACGCCGCCGTGCGGGCCTCGCTCGCCCTCGGCGGCCTGTCCGTCCCGCTCGTCGTCACCTGGCACACCCGGGGGCACGGCGACGGCGGGCGGGAGCGGCTGCTGCGGCTGCTGGAACGCCGGGCGGCCCGCGCGGCGGCCGTCGTCCTCGCCACCTGCTCCGAACTCGTCGACCTGGCCCGCGCCCGGGGCGCGCGTGACGCCCGCCTCGCGCCCGTCGCCGCCCCCAGGGCCGTCACCCCGCCCGGCGGGCGCCCCGACAAGACCCATGCCGAACTGGGCTCCATGGGACGCCCGTTGATCGTCGCCGTGGGCAGCCTCGACGCCCACCGTGGCTACGGCACACTGCTCGACGCGGCCCGCCGCTGGCGGGCGCTCGACCCCGCCCCGCTGCTCGTCGTCGCGGGGGAGGGGCCCCGGCGTGCCGCGCTGCAGGGCCGCATCGCGCGGGAGGACCTGCCGGTGCTCCTGCTCGGCCGGCGCGACGACGTCCCCGAGCTGCTGGCCGCGGCCGACGTCGCGGTGCTGCCCAGCCGCTGGGAGGCGCGCTCGGTCCTCGCCCAGGAGGCGCTGCGGCTCGGCGTCCCGCTGGTCGCCACGGCGGTCGGCGGAGTCCCCGAACTGGTCGGCGACGCGGCCGAACTGGTCCCCTACGGCGACGCCGGCGCCCTCGCCGACGCCGTCCGGGGGCTCCTCGCCGACCCGGCGCGGCGCGTCGAACTGTCCCGCGCCGGCCGCGTCCAGGCCGGCGGCTGGCCCTCGGAGGACGACACCGTCGCCCATGTGCTCAGCGTCTACGACGAGCTGACGGGCGGGGGAGCGCTCCCGCTCTGAGCCCCCGGCCGCGGCGGTCCGGGCGGGTGCCCGGCCGGGGTCACGGGGTGTGGCGGCGGGCGCGCAGGGCGAGGCTCAGCGAGAGCACCGTCTCCGGGTCGTCCAGGTCCGTGCCCAGCAGTTCCCCGATGCGGGCCAGCCGGTTGTACAGCGTCTGCCGGTTCAGATGCAGCTCGCGCGCCGTCTCCGCCTTGCGGCCGGCGTGCGCGAGATACGTCCGGAGGGTCGGCAGCAGTGGCGGACGGGAGACCGCGTCGTGCGCCAGCAGCGGCCCGACGGAGCGCTCCACGAACGCGGCCAGGTCCGGGTGTTCGCGCAGCCGCCACAGCAGCAGCTCGATGTCGAGCCGCCGCGCGTCGTACCAGGGCCGGTCGCCGAGGCCCTGCGCCGCCACCGCCGTCTCGGCCGCGTGCCGCAGCCCCGGCCCCGCCGTTGACCAGTCGCCCGCCGCCGCGACCACGACCACCGCGGGCGGCCCGCCCGCCCGCTCCAGACCGGCCCGCTCGACGCCGGTGCGCAGCGCGCCCGCGACCCGGTCGGCGACGGCCGCCCGCTCGGACCCGTCGCGCAGGCCGACCAGCAGCGGCACCCGGCCCTCGACCGGGCGCACGCCCAGCAGCACCGGGACGCCGAGCCCGGCCAGCTCCTTCGACACCGCCCGCGCCAGCACGGCCCAGTCCCCGGTCCCCGTGGGCTCCGCGGCGAGGCGCATGACCACCGGCAGCAGCGGCCCCTCGCCCGGCCGGAAGCCGAGGACACGGGCCTGGGCGGGGGCGGAGTCGGGCGCGATGCGGCCCTCCGCGAGATCGGTGAGGAAGTCGCCCCGCCCCCGGGCCGCCAGCTCCTCCTCCTGCCGTGCCTGCATCAGCACCACCGCGAGGGAGCCCGCCGCGCGTTCCGCGGCCATGCGGTGCACCGGGGACAGCGGGGCCGAGACGGCGAGCAGCACCAGCCGGGCCCGGACCGCGGCGGTGCCCCCGCCACCGCCGGGCACGTCCACCACGACGGCCGTCGCGGGCGTGCCCTCCGCCCGTCCGCCGCGCAGTCCCTCCCACACCTGGAGCGGATCGGCCGGGGACCGCCCGGCCTCCGCCGCGTACAGCAGCCGGCCGTCCGGGGTCTCCAGGAAGACCGGGTTCGCGGTGAACTCCGACAGCACGCGCAGCACCTGCGGCACACCCCCGCCGCCCAGCAGCGCCGCCGTGCAGCGCCGGTGCACCTCCTCGGCCTGGCGCAGCAGGGCGTAGTGGTGGTTGACGATCTCGGTGTGGATCTCCTCCGTCACCGAGACGAAGGGCACCTCCCGGTGGAGCTGGACGAGCGGCAGCCCGGCCGCCCGGGCGGTCTCCACCAGGGTCGAGGGCAGCCGGTCGAAGCGGGGCCCGAGCTCCACCACCAGCGCGGCGATGCCGCGTTCGGCGAGCTGCCGGACGAAGGCGCGCTGTTCGGCGGGGCGGGTGCCGAGCCCGAGGCCCGTGGTCAGCAGCAGTTCGCCGCCCTTGAGCAGCGAGGCGATGTTGGGCACCTCGCCCGCGTGCACCCAGCGCACCGTCCGCCCGAGCCGGTCGCCGCCCGCCACGGTCTCCGGCAGGCCGCTGCGCAGCACCGGCAGTTCGAGGGCCCGCCGCACGGTGATCCCGCCCTGGTCTTCCATGGAGCGGGACGCTACCGGTGTCCCGTTTCCGCCGCATCGTCCGGGGCACGGGGAGCGGACGCGCGGGGGACGGCGCACGGGGAGCGGACCGCGCGGGGACGCCGCACGGGGAGCGGACGGCAGGGACGGGCCGGTCCGGCGGTCCGGCGGGAGGCCCGCCGGACCGGTACGGGCTCAGCCCCCGTAGGCCCCGGAGGCCGTCAGGCGCAGGGCGGTGTCGATCAGCGGGACGTGGCTGAACGCCTGCGGGAAGTTGCCCACCTGCCGCTGGAGCCTCGGGTCCCACTCCTCGGCGAGCAGACCGAGGTCGTTGCGCAGCGCCAGCAGCTTCTCGAAGAGCCGGCGCGCCTCGTCGACCCGGCCGATCATGGCGAGGTCGTCCGCCATCCAGAACGAACACGCGAGGAACGCGCCCTCGTCGCCGGGCAGACCGTCGACGCCCTCGTCGGCGCCCTCGGTCGGGTAGCGCAGGATGAAGCCGTCCTCCGTGGACAGCTCCCGCTGGATGGCCTCGATGGTGCCGATCACCCGCTTGTCGTCCGGCGGCAGGAAGCCCATCTGCGGGATCAGCAGCAGCGAGGCGTCGAGCTCCTTGGAGCCGTAGGACTGCGTGAAGGTGTTCCGCTCCTTGTCGTACCCCTTCTCGCAGACGTCCCGGTGGATGTCGTCGCGCAGGTCGCGCCACCGCTCCAGCGGGCCGTCCGCGTCGCCGGACTCGATCAGCTTGATGGTCCGGTCGACGGCCACCCACGCCATCACCTTGGAGTGCACGAAGTGCCGGCGCGGCCCGCGCACCTCCCAGATGCCCTCGTCGGGCTGGTCCCAGTGCTTCTCCAGGTACTGGATCAGCTTGAGCTGGAGCAGCGAGGCGTAGTCGTTGCGGTTGAGGCCGGTCATGTGGGCCAGGTGCAGGGCCTCGGTGACCTCGCCGTAGACGTCGAGCTGGAGCTGGTGCGCCGCTCCGTTGCCGACCCGGACCGGGGTGGAGTTCTCGTAGCCCGGCAGCCAGTCCAACTCGGCCTCGCCGAGTTCGCGTTCACCGGCGATGCCGTACATGATCTGGAGGTTCTCCGGGTCTCCGGCGACCGCGCGCAGCAGCCACTCGCGCCAGGCGCGGGCCTCCTCGCGGTAGCCGGTGCGCAGCAGCGAGGAGAGGGTGATCGCGGCGTCGCGCAGCCAGGTGTAGCGGTAGTCCCAGTTGCGGACCCCGCCGATCTCCTCGGGCAGCGAGGTGGTGGGCGCGGCGACGATCCCGCCGGTCGGCGCGTAGGTGAGCGCCTTCAGCGTGATCAGCGAGCGGACGACGGCCTCCCGGTAGGGGCCGTGGTACGTGCAGTGGTCGACCCACTCGCTCCAGAAGCCGGCCGTCGCCTCCAGCGACCCCTCCGGGTCGGGCAGCGCCGGCGGCTCCTTGTGGGAGGGCTGCCAGCTGATCGTGAACGCGATCCGCTCGCCGGGGGAGACGGTGAAGTCGGAGTACGTGGTGAGGTCCTTGCCGTACGTCTCGGCGTCGGTGTCCAGCCAGACCGAGTCCGGGCCCGCGACGGCGACGGTACGGGTGTCCACCTTGTGCACCCACGGCACGATGCGGCCGTAGCTGAAACGCATCCGCAGCGCGGAGCGCATCGGCACCCGGCCGGTGACGCCCTCCACGATGCGGATGAGCTGGGGCGCACCGTCACGCGGGGGCATGAAATCGGTCACTCTGACCGTGCCCCGTGCGGTGTCGTACTCGGATTCGAGGATCAGGGAGTCGCCCCGGTACTGCCGCCGGGTGGCCGACGGCGGCGCGGAGTCCGCGCCGTACGCCGGGCCCAGCCGCCAGAAACCGTGCTCCTCGGTGCCGAGGAGTCCGGCGAAGATGGCATGCGAGTCGAAGCGGGGCAGGCACAGCCAGTCCACCGTGCCGTCCCGGCAGACCAGTGCTGCGGTCTGCATGTCTCCGATGAGTGCGTAGTCCTCGATGCGCCCGGCCACGTGCATCTCCAGTCGAACGGCCACGTCCGCCCCTCGGGGCGCTTACGAAGTCAAGGGTCGTTGACGAGCCGCGACGACCCAAACACCGAAGTGGCCCTGTCGCCACTCGCACTGGTGTGGGGGGCGCCGAGAACCGGCCCTCGGCTGGGAAATCCGCCGCTCGGCCGGCCCGGCTCGGCAGCGAGTGTCCGAGCAGGATACGACGCACACCGGGGGTCCGCGCAGGTGTCCCGCCAACGTTCCTGCGCCGAACGGGTGAGCGGCAGGTCGGACGCGGTGAGCGGTCGCCGGACAGCCTGCCCGCACGACGGCCGGCCACACCCCCGAGAGGGCGGCGCGAGGTGTGGCCGGAAGCAGCCGTGCGTGGGCGCTGATACCCTGGTACCCCGTGGACCGGTGGCCGTCCCGATGCGGAGAAGGCCCCGAAACCGCAGCGACGGCGCCCCCCGAAAGGGATCCGGCAGCCGGTACGTACCCCACCACGCGACCACGGGAGCCCCCTCTTGGCGATGCCGGCACGAGCCACATCCGCGACGACCAAGCACATCTTCGTCACCGGGGGTGTCGCCTCCTCCCTCGGCAAGGGCCTCACGGCCTCCAGCCTGGGCGCGCTGCTCAAGGCGCGGGGCCTGCGGGTCACCATGCAGAAGCTCGACCCGTACCTGAACGTGGACCCGGGCACCATGAACCCGTTCCAGCACGGTGAGGTGTTCGTCACCAACGACGGCGCCGAGACCGACCTGGACATCGGCCACTACGAGCGCTTCCTCGACGTCGACCTCGACGGCTCCGCGAACGTCACCACCGGCCAGGTGTACTCGCAGGTCATCGCCAAGGAGCGGCGCGGAGAGTACCTGGGCGACACCGTCCAGGTCATCCCGCACATCACCAACGAGATCAAGTCGCGCATCCGCCGGATGGCCACCGACGACGTCGACGTCGTGATCACCGAGGTCGGCGGCACCGTCGGCGACATCGAGTCGCTGCCGTTCCTGGAGACGGTCCGCCAGGTCCGCCACGAGGTCGGCCGGGACAACGTCTTCGTCGTGCACATCTCGCTGCTGCCGTACATCGGCCCGTCCGGCGAGCTGAAGACCAAGCCGACGCAGCACTCGGTCGCCGCGCTGCGCAACATCGGCATCCAGCCCGACGCGATCGTGCTGCGCGCCGACCGCGACGTGCCCACCGCCATCAAGCGCAAGATCTCGCTGATGTGCGACGTCGACGAGGCCGCGGTCGTCGCCGCGATCGACGCCAAGTCGATCTACGACATCCCGAAGGTGCTCCACACCGAGGGCCTGGACGCCTATGTCGTGCGCAAGCTCGACCTGCCGTTCCGCGACGTCGACTGGACGACCTGGGACGACCTGCTCGACCGGGTGCACAACCCCGACCACGAGGTCACCGTCGCGCTCGTCGGCAAGTACATCGACCTGCCCGACGCCTACCTGTCGGTGACCGAGGCCATGCGGGCCGGCGGCTTCGCCAACAAGGCGCGGGTCAAGGTCAAGTGGGTCACCTCCGACGACTGCAAGACGCAGGCGGGCGCGGAGAAGCAGCTCGGCGACGTCGACGCGATCGTCATCCCCGGCGGCTTCGGCGAGCGCGGTGTGGACGGCAAGGTCGGCGCGATCAAGTGGGCGCGCGAGCACCGGGTGCCGCTGCTGGGCCTGTGCCTGGGCCTCCAGTGCATCGTGATCGAGGCCGCGCGCAACCTCGCGGAGATCCCCGACGCCAACTCCACCGAGTTCGACGCCACCACCGCCCACCCGGTGATCTCCACCATGGAGGAGCAGCTCGCCTACGTGGAGGGCGCCGGCGACCTCGGCGGCACCATGCGCCTGGGCCTCTACCCGGCCAAGCTCGCCGAGGGCTCGATCGTGCGCGAGGTCTACGACGACCAGCCGTACGTGGAGGAGCGCCACCGCCACCGCTACGAGGTCAACAACGCGTACCGCACCGAGCTGGAGAAGAAGGCGGGCATCCGGTTCTCGGGCACCTCGCCCGACAACAAGCTCGTCGAGTACGTCGAGTACCCCCGCGAGGTGCACCCCTACCTGGTCGCCACCCAGGCGCACCCGGAGCTGTGCTCCCGCCCGACCCGCCCCCACCCGCTCTTCGCCGGTCTGGTGAAGGCGGCGGTGGAGCGCCAGCAGGCGGCGCGCGCGGCCGAGTAGTCCGCGGACGATACCGTTGACCGGGGTGCCCGCCCATGGGGGAGGGCGCCCCGGTCCGTCGTCTGTACGTGGTGGAAGGACGCTTCGATGACCCTGAAGGACACCCCCGAGGAGTGGCAGGTCACCGCGACCGCGACGCCGTTCCGCGGCAACAAGACGAGTGTCCGCACGGACAGCGTCGTCATGCCCGACGGGACGGTCGTCACCCGCGACTACCAGGTGCACCCGGGGTCGGTGGCGGTGCTCGCCCTCGACGGCGAGGGGCGCGTGCTGGTGCTGCGCCAGTACCGGCACCCGGTGCGGCACAAGCTGTGGGAGATCCCGGCCGGTCTGCTCGACGTCCCCGGCGAGAACCCGCTCCACGCGGCGCAGCGCGAACTGTACGAGGAGGCGCACGTCAAGGCCGAGGACTGGCGGGTGCTCACCGACGTGTACCCCACCCCCGGCGGCTGCGACGAAGCGGTGCGGGTCTTCCTCGCCCGTGACCTCTCCGAGGCGGAGGGCGCGCGCTACGAGGTCTCCGAGGAGGAGGCCGACATGGAGCTGGCGCGGGTGCCGTTGCAGGACCTCGTCCGGGGCGCGCTCGCGGGCGAACTGCACAACACCTGCCTGGTCGTCGGCGCGCTCTCCGCCGCGGCGGCGCTGGCCGGCGACGGTTTCGACGCCCTGCGTCCCGCCGGCGCGCCCTGGCCGGCCCGCCCGTTCGAGGCCTGAGGCGCGAGCCCGGACGGGCGTGTGACGGGCTCTCAGGTTCCGTAATGTGACCATCAGTTGATCCGATCGGGGGACGGGGGGCTGTGCCCGCCCCGTGCCGCCGGGATCGTCCCGATGCGTGAACTAGGCTCGCAACGCCCGTGCGGAGCCCCGGCGGGCTCGGCTCGTGCGCGGACGGACTGGAGCGTGGCCCGTGACGGATCAGGCGCTGGACTCGGACGGCCCCGACCGGGCGGTGGGCGTCCGGACCGGCGCCGGTGACCGTTTCTTCGGCAGGCACCGCGAACTCAGGTCGCTCCACGACGACATCGGGCACGCCGGCCTCGACACCCTCGCGGGCCGCAGGGCCGCCCGGGCCCGGGTCCTGCTGATCGCGGGCCGGCCCGGATCGGGGCGTACCGCCCTCGCGGAGGAGCTCGCCCGCACGCTCGCCGACCGCTACCCGGACGGTGTGCTGCGGGTGCGCCTGACCGAGCCGGGCGGGCGGCCCGTCCCCCTGGAGGAGGCGGCCGGCTCGCTGCTGCGCGCCATGGGGGCGACCGCGCCCCCAGGAGCGGACGAGGACGAGCTCACCGAGTGTGTGCGCGAGGCCCTCGCCGTCCGCCGGGTGCTGCTGCTCGTCGACGACGCCCGCGACGCCGAACACGTCGACCCGCTGATCCCCGACAACCCCGACGCCCTCGTGGTCGCCGTCGCCGAGGGGCCGCTCACCGGCATCCCGGGTGTCCGGCCCTGCACGCTCGGCGGCATGGACGCCAAGTCCGCCATCGAGCTGCTCACCTGCTACACGGGCGAGGTCCGCATCACCGTCGACCCGCAGGCGGCCGAGGCGGTCGCCGAGGAGTGCGGAGGCCAGCCCGCCGCGCTGGTGCTGCTCGGCGGCTGGCTGGCGGCCCGGCCCTCCTCCTCGGTCGCCGACGCCGCCCGCCGGCTGCGCGCGCTCCCCGACGACGGCGAGCTGCCGAGCGGCGGCCGGCCGCTGGCCCGGGCGTTCCGGCTGGTGTACGAGTCCCTGCCGGCGACCGCGGCCCGGACGCTGCGGCTGCTCGCCCTCGCACCGGCCGGCCGGGCCGACGCGCACACAGCGTCCGCGCTGGCCGGCTGCTCGGTCTCGGCGGCGCAGACCACGCTCGAATCGCTGGCCGCCCTCGGTCTGCTGCGGCGCGCGGAGGACGTCTTCGAGGTCCCGGGCTGCCTCGCCGGGCTGCTCAGGGCCCTGCTGGACACGGCCGACCGCCCCTCCGAGGTGCAGCTCGCGCGGGCCCGGATGCTGGAGCGCACCGTCCGCAGGCTCCAGGCGTGCCGGGCGGTCACCGAGCCGGACGGCAGCCCGGCACGCCGCAAGCTCGCCGCGCTGCCGCGGGCGCTGCGCTTCGTGTCGGTGGCCGAGGCGGACGCCTGGCTCGACGCCCGGCGGGAGGTGCTGCTCGCCTCCGCGCGGGTCGCCGTCGACGACGGGGAGCTGGACACGCTGGCCAGGCGGCTGGTGGCCGGTCTCGTGCGGGCGCTGGCGGCGCACCGCGGCACCGACGCGGCCGCCGCCGACCTCTACGGACTGCACCGGCTGGTGCTCGACGTCGCGCAGCGGCGCGGTCTGCACCGCGAGCGGGCCGCCGCCCTGCTGAACCTCGCCGACCTGGACGCCGGGCACGGCCGCACCGAGGACGCGCTGGCCCGCTACCGCGAGGCGCTGGACGCCGGACGGCTGGCGAAGGACGCCTACGCGACGGGCCGTGCGATGGAATCCGTCGGGGGCGCCTACCAGGAGCTGGGGGACTGGCAGCGGGCCGCCGACTGGTACGGCCGGGCCCTCGCGCAGCGCCAGACCCGCGGCGAGCGGGCCGACGAGGCGCGGCTGTACGGGCGCCTCGGCACCGCGCACACCTACGCCGGGCGCTACGGGGAGGCGCTGCGGAGCTGGCGGGCCGCGGTGGCCGGGCACCGCAGGCTCGGCGACGTGCCCGCCCAGGCGCGGGCGCTGAGCGAGGTGGCCCGGGTGCAGGAGTACGCGGGCCGACCGGAGGAGTCGCTGCGCACCTGCCGGGAGGCCGTGGAGTGGGCGCGGCAGGCCGGTGACAGGCGCCTCCAGGCCGCGCTCCAGCTCCGGCTGGCGGACACGCTGGAGCGGCTGTCGGACCCCGCCGCTGCGCAACTGCACCGTCACGCTGCGGAAAGGCTCCTTGGAGAGGAGGGTTCCGCCTACGAAATCCGCAGTGGTTCCGAAGAAGATTGATGCTTTGTAAGGCTAGACAGCGGGAAGTCCTTCATTAGACTGGTTGATGCCGGGCCTTCACATGGTGTGTCCCGGTGTGCCCGGTGAGGCTGGGTATCTATGGCATTGACCGCTTTTTCCCTCTGAGTCAAGGACCGTGATCGACGTGAAGGTCGGCATCCCCCGCGAGGTCAAGAACAACGAGTTCCGGGTGGCCATCACCCCCGCCGGCGTGCACGAGCTCGTGCGACACGGCCACCAGGTCGTCATCGAGCGGAACGCGGGCGTCGGTTCCTCGATCACCGACGAGGAGTTCGTCGCGGCGGGGGCGCAGATCCTCCCCACCGCCGACGAGGTCTGGGCCGCCGCCGACCTGCTGCTGAAGGTCAAGGAGCCCATCGCCGAGGAGTACCACCGCCTCCGCAAGGACCAGACCCTCTTCACCTACCTGCACCTGGCCGCCTCCCGCGAGTGCACCGACGCCCTGCTGGAGTCCGGCACCACCGCCATCGCCTACGAGACGGTCGAGACGGCGAACCGCGCGCTGCCGCTGCTCGCCCCGATGTCCGAGGTCGCGGGCCGGCTGGCCCCCCAGGTCGGCGCCTACCACCTGATGCGCTCGGCCGGCGGCCGCGGCGTGCTCCCCGGCGGCGTCCCCGGCACCCAGGCCGGCCGGGCCGTCGTCATCGGCGGCGGCGTCTCCGGCTGGAACGCCACCCAGATCGCCGTCGGCATGGGCTTCCACGTGACCCTGCTCGACAAGGACATCAACAAGCTGCGCGAGGCCGACAGGATCTTCGGCACCAAGGTGCAGACGATCGTGTCCAACGCCTTCGAACTGGAGAAGGCCGTCGTCGAGGCCGACCTCGTCATCGGCGCCGTGCTGATCCCCGGAGCCAAGGCGCCGAAGCTGGTCACCAACGAGCTCGTCGCCAGGATGAAGCCCGGAAGTGTCCTTGTCGACATTGCGATCGACCAGGGCGGCTGCTTCGAGGACTCCCGTCCGACCACCCACGCCGACCCGACCTTCCCGGTCCACGGCTCGGTCTTCTACTGCGTCGCCAACATGCCCGGCGCGGTGCCCCACACCTCCACCTACGCGCTCACCAACGCCACGCTGCCCTACATCGTGTCGCTGGCGAACAACGGCTGGGCCGAGGCCCTGCGCCGCGACACCGCGCTGGCCAAGGGTCTCAACACCCATGACGGCAAGGTGGTTTACAAGGAGGTCGCGGAGGCCCACGGCCTGGAGAGCGTCGAGCTGAGCGCGCTTCTCGGCTGACGGTCAACCGACGTCGTCAACATCACGTGTCCGGCCGGACCTTGGTCAGCAAGGTCCGGCCGGACACGTTTGTCCCTGCTCGGGACGGAGGTTCAACTCGCCTCGAACGTAACCCTTTAGCCGTTTCGCCCACCCCTGAAACCTGTCGGCGGGAGCACAGGGAACGGGTCGCGCGCCCTTGACAGCGGGGTGTTCGATTGCCGACACATCGGGCCGGGTCCGGCGGATTGTGTTGCTGCGGAGCGGTGACACGCCATAGAGTCGCCAACCGTCGGCATGGTGCCACGCTGACCTATCGATAAGTTTCCTGGTCCCGTCCAAGGAGGTAAGACGACTTGTGAATGAGTCGACATTTACTCCCGGGGGTGGTCAACCAGGAACGGCTGCGGGCCAGGACCCGTCGCCCGGTTTCGAGGCTGTCGGCTCCGTCGCTGTCCGCCCCTTCGTGACGCACCAGCACACGACGCACATGACGACACCCCACACGATGAAGACGATGGACGGCCAACACGTGAACGCCATGGCCGGCAACGAGAGTGGCCGAGAGTCCACCCACTTCGCCGCCTACGAGGAAGTCCCCGAAGGGCACTTCTACGACCCCGACGCCGAGTATGAGCCCGACCCCGAGTACGCGGCCACCCTCGCGCCCGACGCCGCGCGTCAGCGCCGCGAGCGGATCGGCCCCACCGGACGTCCCCTGCCGTACTTCCCGATTCCGGGCCCGCTGACCGACCACGGTCCCGCCAAGATCATCGCGATGTGCAACCAGAAGGGCGGCGTCGGCAAGACCACGTCGACCATCAACCTGGGCGCCGCGCTCGCCGAGTACGGCCGCCGGGTGCTGCTCGTCGACTTCGACCCGCAGGGCGCCCTGTCCGTGGGCCTCGGCGTGAACCCGATGGAGCTGGACCTCACCGTCTACAACCTCCTGATGGAGCGCGGCATGTCCGCGGACGAGGTCCTGCTCAAGACGGCCGTGCCCAACATGGACCTGCTGCCGAGCAACATCGACCTCTCCGCGGCCGAGGTGCAGCTCGTCAGCGAGGTCGCGCGCGAGTCCACGCTCCAGCGGGCGCTGAAGCCGCTGATGTCCGACTACGACTACATCGTGATCGACTGTCAGCCCTCGCTCGGCCTGCTCACGGTCAACGCGCTGACCGCGGCGCACAAGGTCATCGTGCCGCTGGAGTGCGAGTTCTTCGCCCTGCGCGGAGTGGCGCTGCTGACCGAGACCATCGAGAAGGTCCAGGAGCGGCTCAACCCCGACCTGGAGCTCGACGGCATCCTCGCCACGATGTACGACTCCCGCACGGTGCACAGCCGCGAGGTGCTGGCGCGGGTCGTCGAGGCGTTCGACGACCACGTCTACCACACGGTCATCGGCCGGACGGTCCGCTTCCCGGAGACCACGGTCGCCGGTGAGCCCATCACCACCTACGCGTCCAACTCCGTCGGCGCCGCCGCCTACCGCCAGCTCGCCAGGGAGGTGCTCGCCCGGTGTCACGCCGAGTGAGTCTGCCCGGTGCCGACGAGCTGTTCCGCACGACCGGGGGCACGGCGCTGCAGGCGTCGTCCCCGCGCAAGCAGTCCGGCGGCGAGCCGCGGGTGCCGGCACCGGCGGGCGAGAGCGACCCGGCGGCGGAGGGCGGCTCCGGCGCGAACGCGCGCTCGCAGGAGCACGCGGCGGCCGCCGGCCCCGAGGCGCCCGGCGAGGAGCGCGGGCGCGGCCAGGAGGCCGCGGACGCCCCGGGGGCGAAGGCACGCCGTGCGCCCGGTACGGAGGCGCCGGCGGGCGGCGCCGCGAGGCGGCGCGGCCGGGGCGCCAACCGGCGGCCGAGCGGCCGGGAGCGGCACGACGAGAAGATCACGGTCTACGTCTCCGCCGAGGAGCTGATGGACCTGGAGCACGCGCGCCTGGTGCTGCGCGGCGAGCACGGACTGGCCGTCGACCGCGGGCGCATCGTCCGCGAGGCGGTCGCGGTGGTGCTGGCCGACCTGGAGCAGCGCGGCGACGCGAGCATCCTGGTGCGCCGCCTGCGGGGCCGCTGACGCGGTAGCCTGCGGGCCTGCCCACCTGCGCCGTTCCCCGCCCCTGGACCACGATGCCCCCGACCGACGAAACGTCCCGCCCGGCCCGCCGCCGCGCACTGGGCCGGGGCCCGGGGGTCCCGGCCGCGCCGGGACCGGAGGGGCATGGCGCCGCGGCGGCGCCCGCCCCGGAGGCCGAGGCGGCCCCCGTGCCCGAAGCCGTCGCCACGCCCGCCACGTCCGCACCGGAGGCGCCGCCCGCGTCTGTGGGCGTGGGCGTGCCGGAAGCGGCTCCTGAGCCCGGCGTCCACGGTTCCGTGACCACGCCCGCGCCGGAGGCGGCCCCCGCCCCGGAGGCGTCCACCCCCGTGCCCGCGGCCCGGGAAGCGCCTGCCCCGGAGACGGAGGCGGGCCCGGTGCCGGAGGCCGAGGCGCCTCCCCTGCCCGAAGCCGTCGCCACGCCCGCGCCGCCCGCGTCTGTGGGCGTCGGCGTGCCGGAAGCAGCTCCTGAGCCCGGCGTCCACGATTCCGTGACCACGCCCGCGCCGGAGGCGGCCCCCGCCCCGGAGGCGACCACCCCCGTGCCCGCGGCCCGGGAAGCGCCTGCCCCGGAGACGGAGGCGGGCCTAGTGTCGGAGGCCGAGGCGCCTCCCGTGCCCGAAGCCGTCGCCACGCCCGTGCCGGAGGCGGCCCCCGCGCCCGGGGAGGGGCGGTTCACGGTGCGGTTGGCGAACTTCGAGGGGCCGTTCGATCTGCTGCTGCAGCTCATCGCCAAGCACAAGATGGACGTCACCGAGGTCGCCCTCTCCAAGGTCACCGACGAGTTCATGGCGCACATCCGGTCCATGGGCGCCGACTGGGACCTCGACCAGACGACCGAGTTCCTCGTCGTCGCCGCCACGCTGCTCGATCTCAAGGCCGCGCGGCTGCTCCCGGCCGCCGAGGTGGAGGACGAGGCCGACCTCGCGCTGCTCGAGGCGCGGGACCTGCTGTTCGCCCGGCTGCTCCAGTACCGCGCCTACAAGCGGATCGCGGAGATCTTCGAGGGGCGGCTCGACGACGAGGCGCGGCGCTTCCCGCGGACCGTCGGGCTCGAACCGCACCACGCGGACCTGCTCCCCGACGTCGTGATCAGCATCGGCGCGGAGGGCTTCGCCCGGCTCGCGGTGAAGGCGATGCAGCCGAAGCCCCGGCCCCAGGTGTACGTCGACCACATCCACGCCCCGCTGGTCAGTGTCCGGGAGCAGGCCGAGGTGGTCGTCGCGCTGCTCAGGGAGCGCGGCACCGCCAGCTTCCGGGAGCTGACCGAGGGCGTGGACGACACCCTGACCGTCGTCGCGCGCTTCCTGGCCCTGCTGGAGCTGTACCGGGAGAAGGTCCTCGTGCTGGAGCAGCCCGAGGCGCTCGGGGAGCTCACCGTCACCTGGGCCGCCGGGGACGGGGCCGCCGGCGTGACGGTCACCGACGAGTTCGACCAGGTCGTGGAGGAGAAGGAGTGAGCGAGCTCAAGCCCGCCCTGGAGGCGGTCCTCATGGTCGTCGACGAGCCCGCCACCGAGGAGCACCTCGCCAAGGTGCTGGAGGTCCCGCGCCGGGCGGTCGCCGACGCGCTGCGGGAGCTCGCGGACGAGTACACCGTCCAGGGCCGCGGATTCGAGCTGCGGCTCGTCGCGGGCGGCTGGCGGTTCTACAGCCGTCCCGCGCACGCCGCGGCCGTGGAGCGCTTCGTCCTCGACGGGCAGCACGCCCGGCTCACGCAGGCCGCCCTGGAGACCCTCGCGGTCGTCGCGTACCGCCAGCCCGTCAGCCGGTCGAGGGTGTCGGCGGTGCGCGGAGTGAACTGCGACGGGGTCATGCGCACCCTGCTCCAGAGGGGTCTGGTCGGGGAGGCGGGCACGGAACCCGAAACAGGTGCGATCCTGTACAGGACGACGAACTACTTCCTGGAGCGGATGGGCCTGCGCGGCCTGGACGAACTCCCGGAGCTCGCGCCCTTCCTCCCCGAGGCGGACGCGATCGAGGCGGAGACGCAGGAAGGGCTCCCGTCGTTCGACCCGGACGCACCGGAGGCGCCGGGCCGTGAGGACGCAGACGACAAGACGGACATTTGATGCGAAGCAGCAGCGGCAGGAACAGCAGCGGAAACAACGGCGGGAGCCGTGGTGGCAACAGCGGCGGCCGCGGCAGCAGCGGTGGCGGCCAGCGCGGCGGCCAGGGTGGCGGTGGCGGCGGCCAGCGCGGCGGCAGCGGCGGCGGGCGCGGCAACTACCGGGGCGCGGGCAACGGCCGCGACGACCGGCAGGGCCAGGGCCAGGGCGGCCGGCCCCGCAACCCCCGCCCCGAGGAGCGCCGCTACGACGTCGGGATGCCCTCCGACGGCCCCGACGGCCCCAGGAAGGGCCGCGGCGGCGCGGCCCGCGGCGGCGCCAAGGGCGGCCCCCGCCAGTCGCCGCAGCGCGGCGGCGGACGCACCGCGCCCGCCCGCTCGCGCGAGTACGACGCCCGCGCCGAGCAGCGCAACCGGGAGCGGTACGAGAACAGACCGGAGATCAAGACCCCCAAGACGTTCGGCGAGGAGGAGGGCGAGCGGCTGCAGAAGGTGCTGGCCCGGGCCGGCATGGGCTCGCGCCGCGCGTGCGAGGAGCTGATCGAGGCGGGCCGCGTCGAGGTCAACGGTTCGATCGTGATCGAGCAGGGTGTCCGGGTGGACCCGGAGAAGGACGAGATCAAGGTCGACGGGCTGACCGTCGCGACCCAGTCCTACCTGTTCTTCGCGCTGAACAAGCCCGCCGGTGTCGTCTCCACCATGGAGGACCCGGACGGGCGCCAGTGCCTCGGCGACTACGTCACCAACCGCGAGACCCGGCTCTTCCACGTCGGGCGGCTGGACACCGAGACCGAGGGCATCATCCTGCTCACCAACCACGGTGAACTGGCCCACCGCCTCACCCACCCCAAGTACGGCGTGAAGAAGACGTACCTGGCCGCCATCCAGGGCCCCCTGCCGCGCGAGGTGGGCAAGCGCCTCAAGGACGGCATCCAGCTGGAGGACGGCTACGCGCGCGCCGACCACTTCCGGGTCGTCGAGCAGACCGGCAAGAACTACCTGGTCGAGGTGGTCCTCCACGAGGGCCGCAAGCACATCGTGCGCCGGATGCTCGCCGAGGCGGGCTTCCCCGTCGACAAGCTGGTGCGCACCGCGTTCGGCCCGATCTCGCTCGGGGACCAGAAGTCCGGCTGGCTGCGCCGGCTGACCAACACCGAGGTCGGCATGCTGATGAAGGAGGTCGGTCTCTAGGACCGGCCCCGCCCCGCCGCACACGAGGAGCCCGCGACCGCCAGGTCGCGGGCTCCTCCGCGTGCGGCCCCTGCCCGGGTCCGGGCCCCCGCCTCCGCACGCGCCGCCGGTTCCCGGTCCGGAAAACCCTTGTGGCGGAGCGCCGGAAGCATTTATGGTCACTATGACCATTAAGGAGGTCGGTGTGAGCCTCGCAGACATGCTCCAGCCCTTGCAGCAACCGCTGTTCACCCTGCTCGACACGCCCGTGAGCTGGGTCGAGGTCCTCGGCTTCGGCAGCGGCGCGCTCTGCGTCTGGCTCGTCGCCCGCCAGCACATCGCCAACTGGCCGATCGGCATCGCCAACAACCTCTTCTTCATCCTGCTGTTCACCCAGGCCGGGCTCTACGCCGACGCCGGCCTCCAGATCGTCTTCATCGCCCTCGCCGCGTACGGCTGGTGGACCTGGACCCACGGGGGTGGACCAGGCGCCGGCACGCTGCCCGTGCGCCGCACCACGCGCACCGAGTGGCTGTGGCTGCTCGCGGCGGGGGCGGTGGGGACCGCCGGCCTCACCCTCCTGCTGGACCGGGCCACCGACTCCACGGTCCCCTTCTGGGACGCCCTGACCACCGCGCTCTCCCTGATGGCGACGTACGGCCAGTGCCGCAAGCGCCTGGAGTCCTGGTGGCTGTGGATCGCCGCCGACGTGGTCTACATCCCGCTCTACGCCCACAAGGACCTGTACCTGACCTCGCTGCTCTACGTCGGCTTCCTGACGCTCTGCCTCGTCGGGCTGCGCAACTGGCACCGCGACCTCGCCGCGGGCAGGCCGGCGGCCCCGGTGGAGGCGGTCGCGTGAGCCGCCACGGACACGGCCTGGTGCTGGGCAAGTTCTATCCGCCGCACGCCGGCCACCACCACCTCGTCCGCACCGCCGCCGAGCGCTGCGAGCGGCTCACCGTGCTGGTGTGCGCCTCCTCCGTGGAGAGCGTCCCCCTGGCGGACCGGGTGGCCTGGATGCGCGAGGTCCACCCCGGGGTGCGGGTGGTCGGCGCCGTCGACGACACCCCCGTCGACCTCCACGACCCCGCCGTGTGGGACGCCCACATGGCCGTCTTCACCACCGCCGTCCCCGAACCGGTGGACGCCGTCTACACCTCCGAGGGCTACGGCGACGAACTCGCCCGCCGCTTCGGGGCCGTGCACGTGTCCGTCGACCCGGGCCGCACGGCGTTCCCCGTCTCCGGCACCGCCGTGCGCGGGGACCTCGCCGGCCGCTGGGACCACCTCGCCGCCCCCGTGCGGGCCGCGCTCACCCGGCGGGTCGTCGTCCTCGGCGCCGAGTCCACCGGCACCACGACCCTCGCCCTGGCCCTCGCGGAGCACTACCGCGGGCGCGGCGGCGTCTGGGCGCGCACCCGGTACGTCGCCGAGTACGGCAGGGAGTTCAGCGAGGACAAGCTGGCGGCCCTGCGGGCCCGGCGCCCGGGGGCCGACTGGGCCGACGTGTCCTTCGCCTCCGAGGAGTTCCCCGTCATCGCCCGGGAGCAGGCCGCCCGCGAGGAGGCCGCCGCCCGGGACGGGTCGCCGCTCCTCGTCTGCGACACCGACGCCTTCGCGACCACGGTCTGGCACGAGCGCTACCTGGCGGGCCCCTACCCCGCGGCGCCCGAACCGCGGCGCCAGCACCTGTGGATCCTGACCGACCACCACGGGGTCGCCTTCGAGGACGACGGGCTGCGCGACGGCGAGCATCTGCGGCCCTGGATGACCGGCCGCTTCCGCGAGGAGCTGGCCCGCACCGGCCGTCCGGCCGTCGAGGTGACCGGACCGCACGAGCGGCGGCTCGCCGCCGCGGTCGAGGCGGTCGACGCCCTGCTGGCCGACGGCCTCCGGTTCGCCGACCCGCTCCCGGAGCGCCGCTGATGACCGCGTACGACCCCGGCGCGTTCCCGCCGTTCGCCGTCACCGTCGACCTGGCGGTCCTCACCGTGCGCGGCGACACCCTCCAGGTGCTGCTCGTCGAACGGGGACAGGAGCCCTACCGCGGCGACTGGGCGCTGCCCGGCGGCTTCCTGCTGCCCGACGAGTCGGCCGAGACGGCGGCCCGCCGCGAACTGGCCGAGGAGACCGGGCTGTCGCCGTCGACCGCGGCCGGACTCCACCTGGAACAGCTCCGCACCTACAGCGACCCGGGGCGCGACCCGAGGATGCGGGTGGTGTCCGTGGCGTTCACCGCGCTCGTGCCGGACCCGCCGGAGCCCCGCGGCGGCGGCGACGCGGCCCGCGCCCGCTGGACGCCCGCCGCCACCGCCGGACCGCTCGCCTTCGACCACGACCGGATCCTGGCCGACGCCCAGGAACGCGTCGCCGCCAAGTTCGAGTACACCTGCGTGGCCACCGCCTTCTGCCCGCCCGAGTTCACCCTCGGCGAGCTCCAGCGGGTCTACGAGACCGTCTGGGGCGTCGCGCTGGACCGGCCCAACTTCCGCCGCAAGGTCCTCGCCACCCCCGGTTTCGTCGAGGCCGTCCCGGGCGGACCGCGCCGCACCGGCGGCCGGGGGAAACCGGCCGCGCTCCACCGGGCGGGCCCCGCCCGCTTCCTGCACCCGCCCCTGCTGCGACCGGAAGGACGTCACCCATGACCTCGGCCACCCCGCACCCGACCCCGGCCACTCCCACCGCCGCCGCCGCGAAGCGGGCGGCGACCGGCTCCCTGATCGGCCTGGCGCTCGGGGACGCGCTCGGTTTCCCGACCGAGTTCAACGACGTGCCGTCGATCCTCGCGAAGTGCGGCCCCTGGCGGTCGATGGAGCTGCCCGAGCCCGCGATCGTCACCGACGACACCCAGATGACCCTCGCCCTCGGCCGGGGCCTGCGCACCGCGCTGTCCGGCGGCACCCTCGCGCCGCTGCGGATGGTCCGCCCCGTCCGCGAGGAGTTCACCGACTGGTACCACTCCCCGGACAACAACCGGGCGCCCGGCCGCACCTGTCTGGTGGCCTGCCGGAAGCTCGACGACCCGGACCTGCCCTGGCAGGAGGCGAGCCAGATCGGCTCCAAGGGCTGCGGCGCCAACATGCGCGTCGCGCCCGTCGGGCTCGTCCCCGGGCTGAGCGTGCGCCACCGTGCCGGGGCCGCCCAGCTGCAGTCCGCGCTCACCCACGGCCACCCCACCGCGCTCGCCGCGAGCGACCTCACGGCACACGCGGTGCGCCTGCTCGCCGACGGCGCGGAGCCCACCGGGCTGGTCGGCCGGCTGCGCTCGTACGCGCTGGACATGCGCCGCACGTACCACGAGGAGTGGCTGGGGGACCTCTGGCGGCACTCGACCGCCGACGCGAGCCCCGAGGCGTTCATCGCCCGCGGCTGGGACGAGTGCCTCGACGTGCTGGAGCGCCTCGCCGCGGCCGTGCGCTCGCCCGAGCCGGAGATCGACCCGTGCCTGGTCACCGGGGACGGCTGGATCGCCGAGGAGGCCCTGGCGACGGGCCTGCTGTGCTTCCTGATGTTCCCCGGCGAGCCCCTGACGGCGCTGCGCCGGGCGGCCTGCACCCGGGGCGACTCCGACTCGATCGCCTGCCTCGCCGGCGCCTTCGCGGGCGCCCACCTCGGGGCGGACGCCTGGCCCGCGGAGTGGGCCGGCCGGATCGAGTACCGGGAGGAGCTGCTGGCCCTGGGGGCCGCCTGGGACGTCCGAGCCGGAGCTTGAGCCCGGGGCCTGAGTCCGGCCCCCGTCCGGGGTCGCGCCGGGCCCGGGTCAGGTCAGCAGGACGGCGCCCCCGGACACGGTGATCCGCTCCGGCGGCAGCGGCTTCGTCGCCGGGCCGCGCTCGACCGAGCCGTCGGCGACGCGGAACCTGCTGCCGTGGCAGGGGCAGACGATCAGCCCGTCGGTGACCGACCCGACCAGGCAGTGCTGATGGGTGCAGATCGCCGAGAACGCCTTGAACTGCCCGGCCTCCGGCTGGGTCACCACGACCTTCGGCCCCTTGAGGATCGTGCCGCCGCCCACCGGGACGTCCGCCGTCCTCGCCAGCTCCTCGCCGCCGGGGGCGGAGGTCCCGCGGGAGGCGGAGGCGCTGTCGGACGCCTCCGGGGTCCCGCCCGTCTCCGGGGCGGACGGGCCGCCGCCGTCGCCGCCGCACCCCGTCGCCAGGGTGACCGCCCCCGCTGCGCCCGCCGCCAGGACCGACCGTCGGCACGTGTTCATCACACTCTCCCTCGTACGGTGACGTCGCGGCCCGGCGTCGCCGGTGCCACGGGCATCGTCACCGCCCGTGCGGCCCGTGCGACGCAACCGGGCCCCCGTTGTCCGTCCGCCGGCCCAGCGCGGCGGCCCGCACGGGCGCGTCAGGGCCCCGGCGCGAGGCCCGTGGCCCGGCCGCTCCCGTCGCGCACCACGGTGGACACCGCCACCACGGCCTCGCGCTCGACGGCGCCGTGGACGTGCGGATACGAGGTGCCGCCGGCGTCCTCCCAGCGGACCTCGGCCGACAGCCGGGACGGGTCGACCGTCAGCACCAGCAGCCGCCCCGGCACCTCGCGGTAGCGGGCGTCCGCGACGGCGAGCGCGGCCGGCTCGTCGGCCGAGCAGTGGACGAAGCCCTCCTCGGCGAGGGACGCGGGGGCGTAGGGGGCGGGGGCGCCGGCGGCCCACCGGTCCTCGGGCACGACATGGAAGATCATGCACCCGTTGTAGCAGCCTGCTTGTCCTCGTTGTTTGCCTATGGGGTGTAGGAAAATGCATACTGGCCGAAGGAAGAGGAGAGGAGGGCGTCATGGCACGCGCCGGGCTGACACCCGACCGGCTCGCCCGAGCCGGAGCCGAGCTCGCCGACGAGGCGGGCCTCGACGCGGTGACCGTCTCCGCGCTCGCCCGCCGGTTCGGCGTCCGGGCCGCCAGCCTCTACGCCCATGTGCGCGGCACCGACGACCTGATGACCCGGATCGCCCTGCTCGCCCTGGAGGAACTGGCCGACCGGGCCGCCGACGCGGTGGCCGGCAGATCCGGCAAGGACGCGCTGGCCGCCTTCGCGGACGCCTACCGCGACTACGCCCGCGAGCACCCCGGCCGCTGGGCCGCGACCCGCTTCCCGCTCGACCCGGAGACGGCCGCCGCGAGCGCGGGCCCGCGCCACGCCCGGATGACGCGGGCGATCCTGCGCGGCTACGACGTGCCGGAGGAGGAGAGCGTGCACGCCGTCCGGCTGCTCGGCAGCGTCTTCAACGGCTGGGCCGGCCTGGAGAACGCCGGCGCCTTCGACCACAGCGAGCCCGGTCCGCAGGCGAGCTGGGAGCGGGCCGTCGACGCCTTGGACGTCCTCCTGCGGCACTGGCCGGCCCCCGGCCGCTGAGCCGGGGCCTGTCCGGCCCGGCGCCGGGAGCCCCGCACCCCGCCCGGCCCCACCCACCACCACGGCGGCGTCCCCGCGCCGCCGGGAACGGCGACCGACATGGACACCACCACCGCACCCGACCGCGACGACTGGATCACCACCCCCCTCACCGCCGCCCTGCTGCGCGGCGCGCTCGAACTGGAGCGCACCGGGCACGGCCTGCTGCCCCACCGGCTGCCCGCGCGCGCCCGCGCCCAGTGCACCGACCCGCAGCTCGCCATGGTCGAGTCGCAGCCCTCCGGCGTCCGCCTGGTCTTCCGCACCCGCGCCACGGCCGTCGAGCTGGACACGCTGCCCACCAAGCGGAACTACACCGGCGCCCCGCCGAGGCCCGACGGGGTCTACGAACTCCTCGTCGACGGCCGTCCCGCCGGGCGGGGCAGCGTGACGGGCGGCAACACGCTCACCATCGACATGGAGACCTGGGCGAGCGACTACCGCCCCGGCGAGCCCGGGACGGTCCGCTTCGACGGTCTGCCGGGCCGTGCGAAGACCGTGGAGATCTGGCTGCCGCACAACGAGACCACCGAGCTCGTCGCCCTGCGCACCGACGCGCCCGTGGAGGCCGTGGCCGAGCGGGGGCGGGTGTGGCTCCACCACGGCAGCTCCATCAGCCACGGCTCCGAGGCGGCCGGACCGACCTCCATCTGGCCGGCGCTCGCGGCCTCGCTCGGCGGCGTCGGGCTGGTCAACCTGGGCCTCGGCGGCAGCGCCCTGCTGGACCCGTTCACCGCGCGCGCCATGCGGGACACCCCGGCGGACCTGATCAGCGTCAAGATCGGGATCAACCTGGTGAACCTCGACCTCATGCGGCTGCGGGCCTTCGGGCCGGCCGTGCACGGCTTCCTCGACACCATCCGCGACGGGCACCCGGCCACCCCGCTGCTCGTCGTCTCGCCGATCCTCTGCCCCATCCACGAGGACACCCCCGGTCCCGGCGCCCCCGACCTGGAGGCCCTGTCCACCGGCCGGGTCCGCTTCGTCGCCACGGGGGACCCCGCCGAGCGGGCGGCGGGCAAGCTGACCCTCGGCGTGATCCGCGAGGAACTGGCCCGCATCGTCCGGGAGCGGGCCGCCGACGACCCGCATCTGCACCACCTCGACGGGCGCGAGCTGTACGGGCCGGCCGACCACGAGAGGCTGCCGCTGCCCGACAACCTCCATCCCGACGCGGCCACCCACCGCCTGATCGGCGAACGCTTCGCGACGGCGGTGTTCGGGGAGGGGGGCGCGTTCGCCGAAGGGGGGACGTCCAGCCCGTCCGCCGACTGAGGACACGGCGGCGGCCGTGCCGCGGCGGCCGGCCCGCGCACGGCCGGCGCCCCGCCCCCGAGCGCACCGATCCCGCCGGCCGTCCCCGCGGGCCTGCCCTCGCCGCACCCCCCCGCCGCGCGCGGGTGCCCCCGATCGCCGGACGGGCTGGTTGCCCGGTGCCGCCGCCCCGCTGGCTACGCTGGGCGGACAGCACACCCCCGCGCCGGCCGCCGCCCCGCGGCACGGCCCCCGTCGCTAGGACACCGCCCCGTGAGAACCGCGCTCGTCATCGGAACCGGACTGATCGGCACCTCCGCCGCGCTCGCCCTCGCGGGCCGCGGGGTCACCGTGCATCTCGTCGACCACGACGCGGCCCAGGCGCGTACCGCGGCGGCGCTCGGCGCGGGCACCGACGCGCCGCCCGAGGGCCGGGTGGACCTCGCCGTGGTCGCCGTGCCGCCCGCCCATGTCGCCGCCACCCTCGCCGAGGTGATCAAGGCGGACGCCGCGCGCGGCTACCTGGACGTCGCCAGCGTCAAGGGCGGACCGCGCCGCGAGCTGGAGGCGACGGGCACCGACCTGTCCGCCTACATCGGCAGCCACCCCATGTCGGGCAAGGAGCGCTCCGGGCCGCTCGCCGCCAGCGCCGACCTCTTCGAGGGCCGCCCCTGGGTGCTCACCCCCACCCGGGACACCGACACGGAGGTGCTGAACCTCGCCCTGGAACTGGTCGCGCTGTGCCGGGCCGTCCCCGTGGTGATGGACGCGGACGCCCACGACCGGGCCGTCGCCCTCGTCTCGCACACCCCGCAGCTCGTCTCCTCGATGGTCGCCGCCCGGCTGCGGGAGGCCGACGAGACCGCCGTCCGGCTCTGCGGCCAGGGCATCCGCGACGTCACCCGGATCGCCGCCTCCGACCCCCGGATGTGGGTGGACATCCTGTCCGCCAACCCCGGCCCGGTCGCCGACGTGCTGGCGGGCGTCGCGTCCGACCTGGAGGAGACCGTCCGCTCCCTGCGCTCCCTCCAGGCCGACGACGCCGCCGAGCGCTCGGCGGGCGCCGCCGGCATCGAGGACGTGCTGCGCCGCGGCAACGCCGGCCGGGCCCGGGTCCCCGGCAAGCACGGCGCGGCCCCCGCCTCCTACGAGACCGTCGCCGTGCTCATCAGCGACCAGCCGGGCGAGCTCGCCCGGATCTTCGCGGACGCGGGCCGGGTCGGCGTGAACATCGAGGACGTGCGCATCGAGCACGCGACGGGACAGCAGGCCGGCGTGGTGCAGCTCATGGTCGAGCCGTCCGCCGCCCCCGTCCTGAGCGCCTCGCTGCGGGAGCGGGGCTGGGCGCTGCGGCAGTAGCCCGCGCCCCCGGCCGGCCGGGGCCGGGCCCGCCCGCGGGCGGGCCGGACGCCGCGTGCAAGAGGGGTGCCCGGCACTCGGTAACCTTGTGCCGGGCACATCGGCAGTCCCGCCGGCCCGCCACCCCAGATCTGAAAGGTGTCCGACACCGTGGAATCCGTGATCGTCGCCATCGACGGCCCCTCCGGCACGGGCAAGTCGAGCACCTCCAAGGCCGTCGCCTCCGCGCTGGGACTGAGCTACCTCGACACCGGCGCCCAGTACCGCGCGATCACCTGGTGGATGATCAGCAACGGCATCGACGTCTCCGACGCCGCCGCCGTCGCCGCCGTCGCGGGCAAGCCGGTCATCGAGTCCGGCACCGACCCGGCCGCCCCGGCGATCACCGTGGACGGGCTGGACGCCTCCGGCCCGATCCGCACCCAGGAGGTCACCTCCAAGGTCAGCGCCGTCAGCGCCGTGCCCGAGGTGCGCACCGTGATCACCGACCTCCAGCGGTCCATCGCCTCGGCCGCCGGGAAGGGCATCGTCGTCGAGGGCCGTGACATCGGCACCACCGTGCTCCCCGACGCCGACCTGAAGATCTTCCTGACGGCGTCGCCCGAGGCGCGCGCCGCGCGCCGCAGCGGCGAGATCAAGGGCTCCGACGTCGCCGCCACCCGCGAGGCGCTGATCCGCCGGGACACCGCCGACTCCAGCCGCAAGACCTCCCCGCTCGCCAAGGCGGACGACGCCGTCGAGGTCGACACCACCGAGCTCACCCTCCAGCAGGTCATCGAGTGCGTCGTGACCCTGGTCGAGGAGCGCCGGAGCGCACCGAAGCAGGTCGCCAGGTGACCGTTCCCTCGCTGAAGGGCGCGGCCGTCGGCCGGGGCATCGGCATCGGCCTCATGTACGGGCTCTGGAGACCCCGGGTGCTCGGTGCCTGGCACGTGCCCGCGTCCGGGCCCGTCATCATGGCCGTGAACCACTCGCACAACATCGACGGCCCGATGCTGATGGGAACCGCGCCCCGGCCGGTGCACTTCCTGATCAAGAAGGAGGCGTTCGTCGGCCCGCTCGGCGCCTTCCTGACCGGCATCGGCCAGGTCCAGGTGGACCGGACGACCGCCGACCGCACCGCGATCGGCAACGCGCTCGGCGTGCTGGAGAACGGCGGCGTCCTCGGGATCTTCCCCGAGGGCACCCGGGGCGAGGGCGACTTCGCCTCGCTGCGGGCCGGCCTCGCGTACTTCGCCGTGCGCAGCGGCGCGCCGATCGTCCCGGTCGCCGTGCTGGGAAGCACGGAGCGCCGCGGACGGTTGATAAAGCAGCTCCCCCCGCTGCGCAGCCGGGTCGACCTCGTCTTCGGCGAGGCGTTCCAGGCCGGCGACGGGAGCGGCCGGCGGACACGCAAGGCGCTCGACGAGGCGACCGTACGCGTCCAGGAGAGGCTGACCGCCCACCTGAAGGACGCGAAGCGCCTCACCGGGCGCTGAGACAGACTTGAGTAATGGGCCGCCGGACGCGGCCCAGTGACGAACGAGGAACGGACTTCATGAACGACCAGCACGACCACGGAGCGCTCGGTGACACCGAGTACGCGGAGTTCATGGAGCTCGCCGCGGAAGAGGGCTTCGACGTCGAGGACGTCGAGGGCGCGATCGAGGAGGCCGGGCACGGCCCGCTTCCCGTCCTCGCCGTCGTCGGCCGCCCGAACGTCGGCAAGTCGACCCTGGTGAACCGGATCATCGGCCGCCGCGAGGCGGTCGTCGAGGACAAGCCCGGTGTCACCCGCGACCGCGTGACCTACGAGGCCGAGTGGGCGGGCCGCCGCTTCAAGGTCGTCGACACCGGCGGCTGGGAGCAGGACGTCCTCGGCATCGACGCCTCCGTCGCCGCCCAGGCCGAGTACGCCATCGAGGCGGCCGACGCGGTCGTCTTCGTGGTGGACTCGACCGTCGGCGCCACCGACACCGACGAGGCCGTCGTCAAGCTGCTGCGCCGCGCCGGCAAGCCCGTCGTCCTGTGCGCCAACAAGGTCGACGGCCAGAGCGGCGAGGCGGACGCCACCGCCCTGTGGTCCCTCGGACTCGGCGAGCCGCACCCCGTCTCCTCGCTCCACGGCCGCGGCACCGGCGACATGCTCGACGCCGTGCTGGAGGTGCTGCCGGACGCCCCGGCCCAGACCTTCGGCGCCGCCGTCGGCGGGCCGCGCCGCATCGCCCTGATCGGCCGTCCCAACGTCGGCAAGTCCTCGCTGCTGAACAAGGTCGCCCGCGAGGAGCGCGTCGTCGTCAACGAGCTGGCCGGCACCACCCGCGACCCGGTCGACGAGCTGATCGAACTCGGCGGCGTGACCTGGAAGTTCGTCGACACCGCCGGTATCCGCAAGCGGGTCCACCTCCAGCAGGGCGCCGACTACTACGCCTCGCTGCGCACGGCCGCCGCCGTGGAGAAGGCCGAGGTCGCCGTCATCCTGATCGACGCGACCGACACCATCAGCGTCCAGGACCAGCGCATCATCACGATGGCCGTCGAGGCGGGCCGCGCGATCGTCGTCGCCTACAACAAGTGGGACGACCTCGACGAGGAGCGCCGCTACTACCTCGAGCGCGAGATCGAGACCGAGATGCAGCAGGTCGCCTGGGCGCCCCGGGTGAACGTCTCCGCGCTCACCGGCCGCCACATGGAGAAGCTGGTCCCGGCGATCGAGTCGGCGCTGGCGGGCTGGGAGACCCGGGTCCCCACCGGCCGTCTGAACGCCTTCCTCGGCGAGATCGTCGCCGCGCACCCGCACCCGATCCGCGGCGGCAAGCAGCCCCGCATCCTCTTCGGCACGCAGGCCGGCACCAAGCCGCCCCGCTTCGTCCTCTTCGCCTCCGGCTTCCTGGAGCACGGCTACCGCCGCTTCGTGGAGCGCAGGCTGCGCGAGGAGTTCGGCTTCGAGGGGACGCCGATCCACATCTCGGTGCGGGTGCGGGAGAAGCGCGGCCGCAAGAAGTGATCCCCGGCCGCCCGCGGGAGTGCCCGTGGCGCGGACACGGCGATGCCCCGGACCGCAGGCGAAGAGCCGCGGTCCGGGGCATCGCCGTGTCCGGCGGAGCCTCAGGCGCCCCGGCGCGGCCCCGGCGGCAGCGCCGCCGGCTCGTGCCCGCCCGGCGGCCGCACCACCTGGTGGTAGGGCTGCCAGTTGTTGCCCGGGTGGACGACGGGGCTGAAGTGCCCGGCGTACGAGCCGAATCCGCCGCGGCTGCTGTGCAGCCCGGTCGACCCGAACGCCCGGAAGCCGAGATCCTCCTCGCCGCTCCGGTCGCCCGGGAGCGTCCGGAACGCCCGGCGGAACTCGGAGTACAGCGCGTCGTAGATCGGCGTGGGCGATTCGCCCGACGAACCGTCACGCGCTGCGCGCGCCGAGGGGATCTGGCTCTGGTACGGCTGGCGGGATGGGTCGTATGTGTGCACGTACCTGCAACGACCCGGCCGTCCTCGCGGATGCGGTCTGCGCTGCCGTGCATTCTTCCGGGGGAGGCGCGGCACGCGCGGTCGATGCGCCGCCGGGGCGCCGGGGCCGCTCGCCGGGCGGGGCCTTCCGCGCAGCAGCGGGCGCCGGCCCGCGTGCCGCGGGCCGGCGCCGTGCGTGTCCTCGTGCGGCCGGCGGCACGGCGCGGGCCGCCGCCCGCGCCGGAGGGCCGGCGGGGATCAGGTGCCGGCGAGGGGCATCGCGGCGGCCACCAGGCGGCCGTTGGCGGCGGCCTTCTCCAGGGCGTCGCGCAGCAGGTCCTCACGCGGCTGCTGGCCGATGGAGCCCACCGGCGCGGCGAACACGAGCACCGTGTGCGACCGGTTGGCCGCCGTGCGCCAGCCGTCCGTGACCTGGAGCGGCTGGTGCGCCTGCCACCAGGCGACCGGGCTGCCGCCGTGGGTGGCGGGCTGGAGCACGGCGTGGAGCTGGCCCATCGCGACCAGGACGGACCAGCCGGGGAGCTGGCGGGGCACCTGGTTGACGTCGTTCACCGGCTGGAAGCCCTGCTCGATCAGCAGCGGCAGGAAGTCGTCGCCGCCGTTGCCCGTGGTGCCGGGGCGGGCGATGGGCGCGGTGGGCTCGACGACCAGCGCCGGGTGCAGCTCGCCGTTGATCAGGATGAGACCGCTCGTCACCCCGAGCACGGCCTGCTGCGGCGCGCCCCCGCCGGCCGGGGACTCCTCGCCGGTGATGGACCGGACGGCGCCCTGCAACTGGTCCTCGGCGACCTGGACGACCTGCGAGGGGATGCAGGTCGCGTGGGCGAACGCGAGGACCGCGGTCTCCTCGCCGACGAAGAGCACCGTGCTGGTGCGCTCCTGCTCGGAGTCGCCCGGGGTGCGGCAGGAGGTGCAGTCGTAGCTGCCCGGTGCGTTGTGGCCGGCGAGCAGCCGGTCGGCTTCTTCGTCGCCGATCTCGGCGCGTACGTCCTCGCTGACGTCGAGCATGCGCGGCACGGGTGGCTCCTCGGACTTGATCTTGTGCGCCGGGCCGGTCCCGGGCTCATGAAGGGTCAACGGGTGATGTGCGGCCGGAGTCACGCGCGGCGCGCCACCCGTTACGAGGCGCCTGGTCACGGGGGTGGCGCCGGCGGGGGACCGGCGCGGCGCGCGCACTCCGCCGCCTCGCCGCGGAACACGACCGCCCCCCGGCGCAGCCCGTGCACCACGACCGGGACTCGCACGGGTCCCCGCAGCGCGTCCGGGAGCCGCTGCTCGGCGAGGACGACGGCGGCGCCGCTCGCGCACAGCAGCGCGTAGGTGCGGGCCGCCGCCGCCGGGGCCATGCCGCGGGCGGGTTCGTCGAGGAGCAGCACCTCCGCGCCCGTGACCAGAGCGCGGGCCACCGCGAGCATGCGCTGCTCGCCGCCGGAGAGCGTGGCGGCCGGGCGGTCCAGCAGCGGCCCGAGCTCCGGGTAGGCCGCCAGGGCCGCGTCCGCGGGGCCGCCCCGCGCGGCCGCTTCGAGGTTGTCGGCGACGGTGAGCGTCTCGTGCACCGCGCGTTCCCCGGGCACCAGGCACAGCCCGAGACGGGCCCGCCGGTGCGGGGGCAGGGCGCCCACGTCCCGGCCGTGCCAGAGCACGGCTCCGGCGGCCGGGGCGACGGTCCCGGCGAGGACGCGGAGCACGGTCGTACGGCCGGACCCGTTGCGCCCGGTCAGCACGGTGACGGCGCCGGCGGGCACGGGCAGGTCCACACCGTGCAGGGCCTCCAGGGGCCCGTACCGGACGCGTACGCCGCGGAGCTCCATCACGGGGGTCATCGCCCGATCCGGCCTCCCTCCAGGACGAGGACGCCGTCCGCGACCCTGGCGACCAGCTCCGGGTCGTGCTCGACGACGAGGACCGCCGTGCCGTCGGCGGCGAGCGCCCGCAGCACGCGGGCGAGGGCCTCCGTCTCCGCCGTGTCCAGCCCGGCGGCCGGTTCGTCGAGCAGCAGGGTGTGCGGCCGCCCCGCCAGCGCCCGCCCCAGCTCCACGCGCCGGAGCACCCCCGTGGACAGCCCGGCCGCCCGCCGCCGGCGCACGGGCCCGTCCAGCCCGAGCAGCCGCAGCACGGGCTCGACGGCGGGCGCCGCCGGCCGGTGCCCGGCCTGCTCGGCGCCGACCAGGACGTTCTCCTCGACGGTCAGCGAGGGGAAGACGGCGAGTTCCTGGAACGTCCGCGCCACACCGAGCCGGGTCCGCGCGTGGGCGGACCGGCGGGTGATGTCGGTCCCGTCGAGGCGGATGCGCCCGGCGTCGGGCCGCAGGGTCCCGCAGAGGCAGTGGAACAGGGTGGACTTGCCGGCCCCGTTGTCCCCGACGAGGGCGGTGACCCGGCCCGGGGGCACGGCGATGTCGACCCCGTCGAGCACCACGAACCCCTGGTACCCGACCCGCACCCCCCTGGCGACCAGGCCCCGCTCGTCCGCGCCTTTGGCGAAGCGCTCGGGCCGGGCGTGGGCGGGGCCGGCGGTCCGCCCGGCGGGCCCGGGCGGGACGGCCTTGCCGCCGGCCGACGCGGCCCGGGGGGTGGGTGGTGCGTCGCGCGGGGGCGGGGGCCCTGGCGGAGCCGGGCCCCGGCCGGGAGCGGCGGGGGCCGCCGGGTCGGCGCCGCCCTCCGGAGCCCGGAGCGCCTCGGTCCGGTCGTCCCCGGCGGCCGGGGGCTCGGGGGCGGGGAGCCACGGTGGGGCCGTGCCGGCGGCGTCGGGTGCGCAGGCGGTGCGGCGGCGGAGGCCGGACAGGGCCGCGAGGAGGCCGACCACGACCGCCGCCACCCCCGGCTCCGTGCCCGCGTCCAGCCCGACCAGCAGGGCCGCCGCGAGCAGCGGGGCCATCAGGTTGTCCGCGCCGAGGACGAACACCGCCGCGAACCAGAGCAGCCCCCGCACCGGGTCGAACGCCGCCGGGTCGAAGGCCCGCACCCCCAGCACGAGCAGACCTCCGCCCAGCGCGGCGAGCGCCGCCCCCGCGGCGAACGCCAGCAGCTTCAGCGCGGGCACCGCGACCCCCGCCGCCTGCGCGCCCGCCTCGTGGTCGCGCATCGCGGCCAGCGCCCTGCCCGTACGGCCCCGGCGCAGCGCCGCCACCGCCGCCAGCGCACCGGCCAGGACGGCCAGTTCGACCGCGTAGTACGCCCGGTCGCCGTCGAGGCCCGGGGGACGGGCCACCACCGGCAGCCCCGCCGTCGCGTACGGCTGCTCGAACACGAAGCGGCTGACCGCGACCCCCACCGCCAGCGTCGCCAGCGCCAGGGCCAGCCCGTGGCGCCGGATCGCGGGCCACCCGGTCAGCAGCCCGAGGGGCGTCACGCACAGCACCGCCACCGCGAGGGCGGCCGGCACCGGCAGCGCGGGCAGCCCCGGGAAGCGTCCGGCCGCCAGCAGCGCGGTGAACAGGCCCCCGAGGCCGGCGAACGCGGCCTGCCCCAGCGAGATCTGGCCGCCGCGCCCGGTGACGACGACCAGCGACAGCAGCACGACCGCGAGCGCGGGCACCTGCACCGCCGTCCCCGGATCGGAGCCCGCGAACCCGAGCGGCAGCAGGAACAGCACCGCGGCGACCGGCCAGGCGGGCCAGGGGATCCGCACCGGCGGCGCCGCGGCCCGCGCCACCGAACCGCCCTCACCCCCCACCCCCGGCAGCACCAGCGCGGCGACCAGCAGCGCCACCACGAAGAGGTTCGCGCCGAGCGACTGGACCACCGACTCGGCGTCGCCCCCCGGGTGCAGACGCGCCATCTGCGCCTGGGCGACCCCGATCGCGAGGGCCGCGCCCGCCGCCACCGGCAGGCTGCGCATCCGGGCGATCACCGCGACCGCGATCACCTCCAGGACCAGCAGCGGCAGTCCGTAGGGGTCCAGGCGCACCAGGGGCGCGAGGAGCACACCCGTCAGACCGGCCGTGAACGCGCCGAACGCCCACCCCGCCGCCGCCGTCCGGTCCGCGTCGACACCGCCCAGCGCGGCGAGTTCCCGGTTGTCGACGACGGCCCGCAGACCCCGCCCGAACCGGGTCCACCGGGTGACCGCGCCCACGGCGCAGCCGAGCAGCAGCACGGCGGCGAGCTGGATCCAGGGGTCGTCGGGGAGCAGCACCGGGGCGTCCGACCTGGCGCCGGTGCCCCAGAGCAGGGCCGCCGCGCCGACCAGCAGCACGAAGACGCCGATGGAGGCGACCAGGGTGCGCGCCGGGTCGGGCGCGGGCGTCGACAGCGGTCGGAAGACGGCCCGGTCGAGCAGCAGCCCCATGCCCGGCGCGACGACCAGCAGGGTCACGGCCGCCGCCGCGGGCACCGGCCAGCCCCAGGCGACGACGAACTGGCGCAGCACGTAGGCGCAGATCATCGCCACCGCCCCGTGCGCGAGGTTCAGCACACCCGTCGCCCGGTGGGTGACGACCAGCCCGATCCCGGTGAGCGCGGCCGCGCTGCCGACGGCCAGCCCGGCGAGGGTGAGGTCGTACGTCAGCGACCCCACGGCCGCTCCCGCCCCTCGCCCGCCCCGTGACCGCCCGCGCCGTCACCGCCCGCCCCGTGACCGCCCGTCCCCCGCCCGCCCGTCTCCCCGGGGGGTGCCGTACCGGCGGGCCGGGCCGCCCCCGGTGCCCCGCCGTCCCCGGCGGTGCCGCGCCCCGGGTCCGGTCCGGGCCCCTGGCCCGGTGTGCGATCCGGGTCCGGTCCGCGCCCCGGGTCCGGTCCGCGCCCCGGGTCCGGTTCGCACACCGGGCACGGGGTGAGCGGCGCCCCGCCGGCCCCGCCGGCCGCGCTGGTCACCGGCTTCCCGGCGACCAGCGGGCAGTCCGGGCGGTGGAAGAGCGTCCCACCGGGCACCCGCACCGGCCGGGCCGCCGTGTGCGGGGCAGGCACGGCGGGCACGCACACGGGGTCCGCCACCTGCTCCCGGGACCCGCCCGCGTCCGGCCCGTCGCCACCCGCTCCCGGGGGCCGGACACGGGCCGAGGCCGCGAGGAGGACCGCCCCGGCCACCAGCAGGGCCGCGCCCGGCACGGTGGCGGAGGCCAGGTAGGGGAGCTGGCGCGCGGCCGTCCGTTCGCCCGAGACGCCGTACCAGCCCAGGACGCACAGCACGGCACCGCAGACCGCGGCCGCGATCCCACCCCAGTACAGCCACCGCGACGTCGGCATCGGAATGCCTCCTTTCTTGCACTATGCCCCCAGTCGTCGGAGGCTGGAAACCGACAACCGGTGGTGAGCGCCATGGTTCTTTCAAGGCACCCCCGTACCGCGGTCTGGGCAGCCGCCGCAGTGCTCGTCCTGGGGCCCGTCGCGGTGGCCTGCTCCGACGACTACGGCAACGGCGGCTCGTCCTCCCCGTACACGTCCACCGCCCCCGCGACACCGTCCGAGGCCGCCTCCGGCCCCGCCGACCCCGCTGCCGCCGAGCAGCAGATCCGGGCCGCCTGGGGCACCTTCTTCGACCCGGCGGCGAGCACGGACGAGAAGGTCGCGGTGCTCCAGAACGGCGAGCAACTGCGGCCGGTGCTGAGCGCCTTCGGCGATGACCGCGACGCGTCCAGGGTCTCGGCGACGGTGACGTCCGTCGAGTTCACCTCGCCGACCGCGGCGACCGTCACCTACGACCTGAAGGTGGCGGGCCAGACGGTGCTGCCCGACGCCAAGGGCAGCGCGGTGGACGAGGGCGGCACCTGGAAGGTCTCCGTGAAGGCACTGTGCGCCCTCGTCGAGCTGAGCCCGAACGCCCAGAGCGTGCCCGGCTGCTGAGCCGGACGCCGTCCGGCCCGCCCGCGGCCGTCTCCCGCCGGCGCACGGCACCTGCCGCGGCGGGAGAGGGCCGGGTCCCCCGCAGGCGCACGGCCCGAGCCGCGGCGCCCCGGCTGCCGCGGGCGGCCGGCGCGCTGCTGCTCGCCGGGCTGCTGGCGGTCACGGCCGCGTGCGGCAGCAGGCTCCCCGAGCGCGATGCCGGGCCCTCCTCCGCGCCATCGGGACGGGAGCCGATCCGGGTCGGCGTCATCGCCAGCTCCACCAGCCCCGTCGGCGGCGCCGCCTTCGACGCCCCCGGCGAGGGCGCCCGCGCCTGGTTCGCCGAGCTGAACGCGCACGGCGGGATCGGGGGCCGGCGGGTGGAGGTCGTCGGCTGCGACGACGGCGGCAGCGGCGTCGGCAACGACGCGTGCGTGCGCCGGCTGGTCGACGAGCGCAAGGTGACCGCGCTCGTCGCGACGACCGCGTACGACTACGCGGGCGCGTCCCGGGTCTCCGCCGCCGGGGTGCCCGACATCGGGGGGCAGCCCATCGGGCCCGCCTACGACACCTATCCGCATCTGTACGGCATCTACGGCAGCCTCGCCCCGCGCGACGGCGACACGCCCGGCTGGCACGGCACGCTCTACGGCGGCACCGAGGTCTACCGCTGGTTCCGCCAGGCGCGGGGCGCCCGCACGGCCGCCGTCGTCCACTACAACCAGGCCTCGTCCGCCGCGTACGCGCGGCTGGTGACCCGGGGGCTGGAGAAGGAGGGCTACCGGGTCGTGCGGGAGCAGGTCGACTTCGCGCTGCCCAACTTCCGCGCGGCCGCGGCGGACATCCGCCGCAGCGGGGCCGACCTGGTCTTCGACGCGCTCGACACCCACGGCAACGCCCAGCTCTGCGAGGCGATGGACGACCTCGGGGTGCGCGTCACCGCGAAGGTCACCAACGTCCAGAACTGGTCGGAGTCGGTGGCCCGTGACTACGCGGACGCGCCCCGGTGCCGCAACAGCCTCTGGGCGACCGGCGCGAGCCGCAACCACGACGACACCGCCGACCCGCAGGTGCGCGCGTTCCGCGCCGCCATGGCGCGCGCCGGCGACGCGGCCGGGCCGCTGTCGCAGTGGCAACTGGAGGGCTGGGCGGCCGCGATGTGGTTCACGGACGCCGCCCGGGCGTGCGGCGCCGACGTGACCCGCGCGTGCGTCGACCGCCGGGTCCGGGAGCTCACGCCGTACACCGCCCGGGGGCTGCTGCTGCCCGTCTCGTTCGAACAGCTCGCCGATCCGCCGCGCACACGCCGCAGTTGTCTGTCCGTCGCCCGCTGGCAGGACGACCGCGGCTGGGTGGGCCAGGGGCCCGGCATGACCCGCACCTGTTTCGTCGTGCCTCAGATCCCGTACCGGCCCTGACCGGCAAGTACAGTCCTCGGGAGATCTCCTTCGCGACCACGGGGGAGCAGAGCCGATCAGGGGGATACGGCGACTCATGCGTGTGTCATTTCTGCTGCACAACGCGTACGGATTCGGGGGCACGATCCGTTCGACGTTCAATCTGGCCGAGGAACTGGCCCGCCGTCACGAGGTCGAGATCGTCTCGGTCTTCCGGCACCGCGACCGGCCTGGCATGGAGGCCCCCGGGGGCGTGACGCTCCGGCACCTCGTCGATCTGCGCAAGGACAGCCCCGCCTACGACGGGGACGATCCGCAGGCCGCCCGGCCCGCCAAGGTCTTCCCCCGGGGCGACGGGCGCCACCGGCAGTACAGCCGCCTGACCGACCGGCGGATCGCGGAACACCTCGCGGAGCTGCGGGCCGACGTCGTCGTCGGCACCCGCCCCGGTCTCAATGTGCACATCGCCCGGGAGGCCAGGCCCGGCATGGTCCGCGTCGGTCAGGAGCATCTGACCGTCGGGGGCCACAGCCTGCGGCTGCGCCGCGAGATCGGCTACCGCTACGCGGCGCTCGACGCGGTCACCACCGTCACCGAGGCCGACGCCCGCGCCTACCGGACGTCCTTCCGCCTGCCCGGCGTACGGGTGCGGGCGGTGCCCAACAGCGTGCCCGAGCCCTCGGCCGAACCGGCCGACGGCTCGGCGAAGTGGGTGGTCGCGGCCGGCCGGCTCACCCGCGTCAAGCGCTACGACGTGCTGATCGAGGCCTTCGCGCAGGTGGTCGCCGTCCGGCCCGACTGGCGGCTGCGCGTCTACGGCGGCGCCGACGCCACCGGCAACGAGCGGGACGCCCTGCGGCGGCTCGTGGCGGAGCGCGGGCTGCACAACCACGTCCTGCTGATGGGCACGGTGAGCCCGCTGGAGGCGGAGTGGGTCAAGGGGTCGGTCGCGGCCGTGACCTCCTCGCTGGAGTCCTTCGGCATGACCATCGTGGAGGCCATGCGCTGCGGCCTGCCCGTGGTCTCGACCGACTGCCCGCACGGACCCGGCGAGATCATCGAGGACGGCGTCGACGGGCGGCTGGTGCCCGTGGGCGACGCGGACGCCGTCGCCCGGGCGCTGCTGGAGCTGATCCAGGACGACGGACTGCGCCGCCGCGCCGGGAAGGCGGCCCTGGCCGCGTCCGCGCGGTTCGACCCGGCGAGGATCGCCGAACGGCACGAGGCCCTGTTCGCCGAACTCCTCGAAGCGGGGGCCGGCGGGCGCCGGGGCGGCGGGGCGCGCGAGACGTTCCACCGCGGCCGGGGCGCCCTCTACGACGGCGTGTACGCGCTGCGCCACCGGGCCGCCGGGGTGGTCCGGGGACGGAGGGCGGGCGCATGAGCACGTCGACGAGGGTGAGGGCGACCGCCGCGGCGCTCGGGGGCCGGGGCGCGAAGAGGGGGGACGCGTGAGCACGTCGACGGAAGCGGGAACGGGCGCGGGCACGCCCGCCGGGCCGGTGCGGGCGGACTGCCTCGCCGACGCCGGGGGCGGGATCGCCTTCCGGGTGCGCGGGACGGCGGCCGGTGACGCCGGCGCCCTGGTGCTGCGGCGACGCGGCGGCGGCCCCGGCGAAGAGCTCCGGCTGCCGCTCACCGAGGCGTCCGGCGGCGTCCTGCGGGCGGAGCTGCCGGCCTCGGCCGTCACGGCGGAGGGCCGCTGGACGGTGACCACCGACACCGGCCGCGTCGTGGAGCCCGGCCTCCGGGACCTGCGCGCCGTCGTCGACCGGACACCGGGACCGGGGCCGCTCACCGTCCGGGTGCCGTACCCGGGAGCGGGCGGCCGCCTGGTGATCCGCTGCTGGCTCCGCACCGCCCACGCGGAGGCGGGACACCTGGACGTGTCGCCCGGCGGCACGCTCTCGGTGACCGGCCGGCTCCACGGCACCACCCTCGGCCCCGACGCCCGCGCCGAGGCACGGACACCCGGCCCGGACGGGGCGGAGCGGGTCCACCCGGTGTCCGTGACGGGGGAGGGCGGGACCTTCGCGTTCACCCTCCCGTACGCGCCGCTGGCGGAGGCGGGCGCCGGCGAGGAACGGACCTGGGAGCTGTGGCTGCGCCCCGCAGCCGGGGCGGACGAGCTGCGGATCGCGCGCATCCTCGACGACGTCTGGGACAAGCGAGAGATCTTCCGCTTCCCGGAACACCGCACACCGGCCTGGCACGCCGTCCCCTGCTACACGGCGGACAACGAACTCGGCATCCGCCTGACGCCCCGCCGCCCCTGACCCCCCGCCGCCCGCCCCGGGGCCGCGCGGGCCAGGCCCCGGGGCCTGTGGCCTCGCGGTCGGGTGCTCGTCGCCGAGGGTGGGTGCTGGCCGCCCGGGGCCGGTGGCCCTCGCGGTCGGGTGCTCCCCGTCGAGGGTGGGTGCTGGGCGCCCGGGGCCGGTGGCCCTCGCGGTCGGGTGCTCGTCGCCGAGGGTGGGTGCTGGGCGCCCGGGGCCGGTGGCCCTCGCGGTCGGGTGCTCCCCGTCGAGGGTGGGTGCTGGGCGCCCGGGGCCGGTGGCCCTCGCGGTCGGGTGCTCCTCGCCGAGGGTGGGTGCTGGGCGCCCGGGGCCGGTGGCCCTCGCGGTCGGGTGCTCCCCGTCGAGGGTGGGTGCTGGGCGCCCGGGGCCGGTGGCCCTCGCGGTCGGGTGCTCGTCGCCGAGGGTCGGCGCGCCGCGCCAGGGCCTGCGGCCTCGCCGCCGGGCGCTCCCGCCCAGGGCCGGCGCGCCGTACCCATGGCCGTGGCCCCGGCGGGAGCCTGCCTGCCTATCGGTAGCCCGGGCGTCGCCGTTCTCCCGGCGCACCAGGCGCACCCGGCACCCGGCACCGGGCCCGCGCCGGTGCCCGCGCCCGGGTCCCGGCGCGGCCCGAGACCCAACCCCGCCGCCTCCGGGCTCCCGGCGCACCCGGCACCAGGCGCACCCGGCACCCGGCACCGGGCCCGCGCCGGCACCCGGCACCGCGCCCGGGCCCCGGCGCGGGCCCGAGACCCAACCCGCCGCCCCCGGGCGGCCCCCCTTGCGGACAGAGGGTGTCCGCAAGGGGTGGGAGACTCGGCCGCATGTTGGAGACCTCGGCACGTCTGCTGCGTCTGCTGTCCCTGTTGCAGGCCCACCGCGAGTGGTCCGGCGCCGATCTGGCCGACCGGCTCGGGGTCACCCCGCGCACGGTGCGGCGGGACGTCGACCGGCTGCGCGACCTCGGCTACCCGGTCGACGCCAGCCCCGGGACCGGCGGCGGCTACCGGCTCGGCGCGGGTGCCGAGCTGCCGCCGCTGCTGCTCGACGACGACGAGGCCGTCGCCGTCGCCGTGGGGCTGCGCACCGCGGCCGGCCAGGGCATCGAGGGCATCGGCGAGTCGTCCGTCCGCGCGCTCGCCAAGCTGGAGCAGGTGCTGCCGAACCGGCTGCGGCGGCGGGTGGGCGCGCTCAACGCCTTCACGGTCCCCATGCTGCGGGGCCGCCAGGGCCCCGTCGTCGACCCGGCCCTGCTGACCGAGCTGGCCCACGCCTGCCGCGACGGGGAACTGCTGCGCTTCGAGTACCTGGACCACAACGGGACGGCGACCCGGCGCACGGCCGAGCCGCACCGGCTGGTCTGCACCGAGCACCGCTGGTACCTCGTGGCCTGGGACGTGGACCGGGCGGACTGGCGCACCTTCCGTACCGACCGCATCACCCCGAAGCCTCCGCACGGCCCGCGTTTCGCGCCCCGCACCCCACCGGCGGACGACCTCGCCGCCTATGTCTCCCGGGGTGTCTCCAACCAGGTCTACGCGGCCCGCGCCGTGCTCAGGCTCCAGATCTCCGCCGAGCGGGCCGCGGAGGTCATCGGCCCGTCGGTCGGGGTGCTGGAGGCGGTGGACGAGACCTCCTGCGTGCTGCGCACGGGCGCCCCGAACCTGGAGGTCCTCGTCGTCCACGTCATGCTGCTCGGCGTCGACTTCGAGATCGTCGAACCCGCCGAGCTGACCGACCTCGTCGCGGCGGCGCGCGACCGGCTCTCCCGGGCCCTCGCCGCCGGAGGGGGCATGCCGCGCCCGGCCGATGATGGGGATCCTGTGAGGAAGCGGTGAATTCCCTGCAAGGCGTCAATTCGCCGTGCCGCGGCGAACGGGGTAATTCCCGGGAATTGAATCCGCATGGTTTCCGGATTCCGGGGAATGAGAGGAAGCCGCGTCCGGAAGTGCCCGTTCGGGTGAACGAGTTCGACGGGAACGGCCGCAGAACACATGTCGGGATCCTGTGACAGAAGCGTGACCGGCGCGCTACGCCGGACTGCCGGTGGTGATCACCCGTCCGGCTTCCGTCACCGTGTGAGGCCGCCTACGGTGGGGGCATGGGAACCCAACCGACCCCTCAGGAACAGCCCGACGCGCCCGACTCCTATGTCGGCCTCGACGCCGGCCCGGCGGAGCGGATCGCCCGCGAGCGGGGCTGGTCGCCGGTGAGATCGCTGCCGCCCGGCTCGATCATCACCATGGAGTACATGGAGGGCCGGCTCAACTTCGAGGTGAAGGACGGGACCGTCGTCCGCTGCTGGAAGGGCTGACCGCCCCCGGCGGGCCGCCGCACGGCGAAGGGCTCCGGCACACGAGGTGTGCCGGAGCCCTTCGCCGTCCTTCGGTGCCCGCCCGCTCAGCCGCCCGCCACGGGCCGCGAGTGGGGCGGCCGTCTGCTGCCCGTCGGGGTGACCGGCGAGCGCTCGGAGCGCACCGCGTGCGCCCGCGGGGAGGTGTGCGTGGCGGTCCGTGTGGTCGCCGCCGACCCGGAGGGCCGGGTCGTGGTGCCGGTGACGGCGACCGGCTCGTGCGGCGCACCGCCCTCGGGCTGCGGCACGGGATCGCGCTGCGGCACGAGCCCCGGCCGGGGGCCGCCCGCCGCGACCGGCCGCGACGGCGTGAGTACCCGGCGGGAGCGCCAGCGGTCCCGCAGGCCCAGGATCCAGACCTCGGCACGCCCGATCAGCGGCTCGCACCACGGCAGGGCGAGCAGGACCAGCAGCCCCGCGGCCCAGCCCAGGAGCACGTCGCTCAGCCAGTGCGTACCCAGGTACACGGTGGTGAGCCCGACCCCGAGGGAGACCACGGCTGACAGGGCCGACAGGTAGCGGCGCGCCCTCGGCGTCGTGGCGAGGTACGCCAGGATGCCCCAAGTGACCACGGCGTTGGCGGTGTGTCCGGAAGGGAATATATCGCCGCCGGCGAACATCTCGGCCGAGCCGATCTCCGTCGCGTAGTGGGGGCCGAGCCGGCCGAGGCCGATCTTGACCGCTCCCACCGAGAGGTTCAGCATCAGCAGGGCCGCGCCGAGCGCCAGGAGGGGCCTGAGGGTGTGCTGGCGCCAGGAGCGCCAGCCCAGCCATGCCGCCACCATCACGGCCGTCGGGCCGCGCTGGCCGAGCACCACGAAGTAGTCGAGGAACGCGTGCTGTTCGGGCCACTGCTCGTACGGCCGGAAGAGCATCAGCTTCCAGTCGAGGGACACGAGCCAGGTCGACGCCAGCACGGCGACCACGATGGCCGCGTAGAACGCGGACGTCCCGCCGAAGAGGGCGAGACGCGTGCGGCTCATCCGCGGGATCTCTATCTTCGGCGGTTCCGGCTCCCGGTCCAGCCGGGCAAAGATGTCGGTACGCACCCAATCGACGTTACAGGGAGTGAGTGTGCGGTCAGGTCGATCCACTCCTTTCGTGATGCCTATGTGATGTGGAGTTTGTCTCAGCTCCACTCAATTCCGGGGCCCGCGCGGGAATTGCCGGGAAGGGCTTCCTCATTTGCCGCACGGCCCCCGCCAAGGGATTACGCGCCCCGGCGGCGAATGGTTCACCGCCGTTCCGCGTGGAATTTCCGTGGCGTTCAGGGGCGCGCATGATCCACACAGGCGGCGCGGGGGGAGTGGCGTACGACACACCGGGCCGCCGCAGGTCGTGAGAGATCGACCACGCGCACCGGACGGGAACTCGCGTACGCTGACGGCTCACTCGCCCGTCGATGCCGGGCGGCCCGCGGGACTCCTAGCAGCACCGATGCGGGCCGGTCCGCCGAGCGCGAGGACTCTACGGGAGGTTCGTACATGTCGGTGACGACCACGGCCGGGGCACGTCTGCGCTCCGTCGGCGGCGGCGCCAACCGCTGGGTCGTCCTCTTCGTCCTCTGCGTCAGTCTGCTGCTGGTCGCCCTCGACGCGACCGTGCTGCACGTCGCCGTCCCGGCCGTCACCGAGGACCTGCGTCCGAACGGTGTCGAGCTGCTGTGGATCGTGGACGCGTATCCGCTCGTCTGCGCCTCGCTGCTGATCATGTTCGGCACGCTCGGCGACCGGGTCGGGCGCCGGCGGCTCCTGCTGCTCGGCTACGCCGTCTTCGGCGCCGCCTCCGCGGTGGCCGCCTTCGCGCCCACCCCCGATGTGCTCATCGCCGCGCGTGTCCTGCTCGGCGCGGGCGGCGCGATGATCATGCCCGCCACGCTGTCGATCCTGCGCGACGTCTTCCCCGACCGGCGCGAGCGGGCCACCGCGATCGGTATCTGGACCGCGGTCGCCGCCGTGGGCGCCGCGACCGGGCCGGTGCTCGGCGGCTTCCTCGTCGAGCACTTCTGGTGGGGCTCGGTCTTCCTGATCAACATCCCGCTGATGGCGCTGATCCTGCCCGCGGGCAAGTGGCTGCTGCCCGAGTCGCGCGGCGCCGGCGAGGGGCCCTGGGACGTCCTCGGCGCCCTGATGGCGGCCGGCGGCGTGCTCGGCGTGGTCCTCGGGGTGAAGCGGCTGGGCGCGGGCGACGGGCTGCTCGACCCGAGGGCGAGCGGCCCGCTGCTCGTCGGCGGCCTGCTCCTCTGGCTCTTCGTGCGGCGGCAGCGGCGGCGCAGGCATCCGCTCATCGACATGCGGATGTTCTCGCGGGCCGCCTTCACCACCTCCGTCGGCTGCATCGTGCTGGCCATGCTGGCGCTGGTCGGCCTGGAGCTGATCGCTGTCCAGTACCTCCAGCTCATCCTCGGGCTCAGCCCGCTGGAGACGGGGCTGCGGCTGCTGCCGCTGACCTTCGCCGCGATGGCGGCGGGCGCCACCGGCTCGTTCACCCTCAGGCGCGTCGGGCCCCGCCGGATGGTCGGCTGGGGATTCGTGCTGACCGCGGCCGCGGTTCTGCTGCTCGTGCTGATGGGGCAGCACGACCGGCCCCTGCTGCTCACCGTCGGTTTCGTGCTGCTCGGCTTCGGCCTCCAGACCACGCTCTTCGCCGCCTACGAGTCGATGCTCAGCGAGGCGCCGGCGGAGCAGGCCGGCGGCGCGGCCGCCATAGGCGAGACCTCGTACCAGCTCGGCGCCGGCATGGGCATCGCCCTGCTCGGCAGCGTGATGAACGCCGCGTACGGCCCCCCGGTCGCCGGGGTGGCCGGTGTGCCGCGCTCCGCGAGCGAGGCGGCGGCCCACTCCCTCGGCGAGGCGTACCAGGAGGCCGAACGGCTCGGCGGCGCGGCGGGCGACCTGCTGCGCACCACGGCCCGGCACGCCTTCGTCCACGGTCTGCACGTCACCCTGGTGGTCAGCGCCGTCCTGCTGCTGCTCGGCGCGGTCGCCGCGCTGCGGCTGCCGCGGCGGATGGAGGGGTCCGTCGCCGCGGCGGACGGGCCCTCGGCCCCGCCGGCCCGCGACGCGGTCCCCGCCGCCCGGCGGCCGGAGGCCGGGGCGCCGGAGCAGGGCGCGAGCGCCGACGCCGTACCTGCCGCCCGGCGGGCTGTCACCCCGGAGCGGGGTGCCGAAGCCGTGCCTGCCGCGGGGCGGCGGGTGGAGGCCGGGGGGCCGCAGCATCCCGCGGACACCGAGGCCGTTCCGGCCGCCCGGCGGGCCGCGGCCCGTGACCGCCGCACGGATGCCGCCGCCCCCGAGTGCCGGACGGCTGCCGCCCGGCGGGCCGGGGCCCCCGGGCATCCCGCGGACGCGGACGGCGTTCCCGCCGCCCGGCGGTCGCGCGGCGGCGCGTCGGAGGGGCGCTCGGATGCCGAAGGCGTCTCCGCCGCCGGGCACCCCGCGGACGTGGACGCGGACGGCGTTCCCGCCGCCCGGGAGCCGGGGGCCGACGGCACGGGACCCGCCCAGGAGCGTGCGCGTGCCGAGGCGGCCGGGTCTGGACGCACGGCACACTGAGCCGTAACGTCAGTCCGTAACTAGCACTGCTAGTTTTCGCGCCTGTCGTCAGAGTCCCGCCGTGAGAGCCGCCGGAGGTCATCCCGTGTCCGCATCCTCGAAGCTCCCCGCCTTCGATCCCGCCGACCCCCTGGGCCTGGACGACCTGCTCGACGCCGAGGACCTCGCCGTACGCGACACCGTCCGCACCTGGGCGGCCGACCGGGTGCTGCCCCACATCGCCGACTGGTACGAGCGCGGCGAGCTGCCCGGCATCCGCGACCTCGCCCGCGAACTCGGCTCCCTCGGGGCTCTCGGCATGTCGCTCGACGGCTACGGCTGCGCCGGCGCCTCCGCCGTCCAGTACGGGCTCGCCTGCCTGGAGCTGGAGGCGGCCGACTCCGGCATCCGCTCCCTCGTCTCCGTCCAGGGCTCGCTGGCGATGTACGCCATCCACCGCTTCGGATCCGAGGAGCAGAAGCAGCGCTGGCTCCCCGGGATGGCGGCCGGGGAGATCATCGGCTGCTTCGGGCTCACCGAACCGGACCACGGCTCGGACCCGGCCGGCATGCGCACCCACGCCAAGCGCGAGGGCTCCGACTGGGTGCTCGACGGGCGCAAGATGTGGATCACCAACGGATCCGTCGCCGGGGTCGCCGTCGTCTGGGCCCACACCGACGACGGCATCCGCGGTTTCGTGGTGCCCACCGACAGCCCCGGCTTCTCGGCGCCCGAGATCAGGCACAAGTGGTCGCTGCGCGCCTCGGTCACCAGTGAGCTGGTGATGGACGGAGTGCGGCTGCCGGCCGACGCGGTGCTGCCCGAGGTGACCGGGCTGCGCGGCCCGCTGAGCTGTCTGAGCCACGCCCGCTACGGAATCGTCTGGGGGGCCATGGGCGCGGCGCGGGCGAGCTTCGAGTCGGCGCTCGACTACGCGCGCACCCGCGAGCAGTTCGGCCGGCCCATCGGCGGCTTCCAGCTCACCCAGGCCAAGCTCGCCGACATGGCCGTCGAGCTGCACAAGGGGATCCTGCTCGCCCACCACCTCGGCCGGCGCATGGACGCGGGGCGGCTGCGGCCCGAGCAGGTCAGCTTCGGGAAGCTCAACAACGTGCGCGAGGCGATCGACATCTGCCGCACCGCGCGGACGATCCTCGGCGCCAACGGGATCTCCCTGGAGTACCCGGTGATGCGGCACGCCACCAACCTCGAATCGGTGCTCACCTACGAGGGCACCGTCGAGATGCACCAGCTCGTGCTGGGCAAGGCGCTCACCGGCCTGGACGCCTTCCGGTAGTCCGGGGCCGGCGGGCGCGCTGCTCAGCTCTGGTTGAAGAAGCCGTCCTGCGAACGGCCCGCGGGATCCCCGCTGACGATCTGGGTGTCGGCGGGGGTCAGCAGGAACACCCGCGTCGCCACCCGCTCGATCGAACCGCGCAGGCCGAAGCAGAGCCCGGCGGCGAAGTCCACGACGCGCTTGGCGTCGCCGGGCTCCATCGCGGTCAGGTTCACGATGACGGGGACGCCGTCACGGAACAGCTCGCCGATGCCGCGGGCGTCCCGGAACCCGTCCGGGGAGACGGTCGCGATCCGGCGTCCCTCCTGCGACGCGGATTCGGAGGCCACGCGCACCCGGGGGTCGGTGACCCATGCGTCACCCGCTTCCTGGCCCTCGGCGTACTCGTCGTCGTAGTAACGCCCGTCGTCCTCGACGAGTCCCAGCCAGGCGCTCGCCTTGCGTACCGAACCCATGGACGCCTCCTTCCGCTGCTGCAGTGGTCGCACTGCGGTCTCTGTCGTATCCGCACCCCTATGGTCGTCCATAATGCGGATCGCACGCCAAGTGGATAGTCGGCGCGCAGGAGATTCGTGACGGTACTGGTGCAGAAGATGTGGCGATTCGTCAAGGTTCTTCCTGTGCAGGGGGCATGAGGGGATCAAAATATAAAAGTCGGACCAGACGGGTGACGCCGGGGGCGTCCGGGTGAACGGGCTCATCGATACGATGCCCCCGATGAGTTGAACGACTCCCGGGGGATCGTCCGTGTTCGGAATAGTCAGGCCCTGCGCGCACCGGCTCGGTGACGCGCTCAAGGTCGAGTGGATGGCGCATCTGTGCGGGCTCTGCCTGGCGTTGCGCGCGGACCACGGGCAGTTCGCCCGTATCGTGACCAACTACGACGGCCTGATCGTCTCGGTCCTGACGGAGGCTCAGACCGAACGCACACCCCAGGGGCGCCGCACCGCGGGCCCCTGTCCGCTGCGCGCCATGCGCACCGCCCCCGTCGCCCGCGGCGAGGGCGCGAAACTGGCCGCCGCGGTGTCCCTCGTCCTCGCCTCGGCCAAGGTGCGCGACCATGTCGCCGACGGCGACGGCATGCTGGCCCGCCGGCCCGTCGCCGCGGCCGCGCGCCGGGTCGCCGCCGGCTGGGACCGGGCCGGTGCCCGCTCGGGCGCCGCCCTCGGCTTCGACACCGCGGTCCTCGTCGACGCCGTCGACCGGCAGACCGGCATCGAGGCACTGGCGGGCCCCGGTACACCGCTGCTCACCGTCACCGAGCCCACCGAGACGGCCACCGCCGCCGCCTTCGCCCACACCGCGGTGCTGGCGGGCCGCCCCGGGAACGCCGCCCCGCTCGCCGAGGCCGGACGCCTCTTCGGGCGCCTCGCGCACCTGCTGGACGCCGTGGAGGACCAGACCGCCGACGCCGCGGCGGGCGCCTGGAACCCGCTCACCGCGACCGGCACCCCGCTCACCGAGGCGCGCCGGCTCGCCGACGACGCCCTGCACGGCATCCGGCTGGCGCTGCGCGACGCCGACTTCGCCGACGACCGGCTGGTGCACGTCCTGCTCGCCCACGAGCTGCGCACCTCCGTGGACCGGGCCTTCGGCTCCACGACCTGTTCGCACCAGCCGGGGCCGTACACGCCCGGCAACCCGTACGCCCCCGGCGGGCCGGCCGGCCCCGGCGGTCCGCTGCCGCCCGAACCGCCCCGGCGCGACCGGCGGGGCCTGATCGCCGGCTGCCTGGTGTGGGCGGGCCTCGCCTGCACCTGCCAGATGTGCTGCGGCACCCACGAGGACCCCTGGAGCGGGGAGCGCAAGGAAGGGCTGTGCAGCAGCTGCGACTGCGGAAGCTGCTGCGACTGCTGCTCCTGCTGCTCGGACGGCTGCTCCTGCTGCGAGGGCTGCGACTGCGGCTGCGACTGCTGAGCCCACGCCGGCCGATGGACCGACGGATCGCCGACTGCCGACTGCCGACTGCCGACTGCCGACGGCCGTCCGGCGGGACTGCCGGCCGCCGGCGCGGGCACGGCACGACGCCCCGCCGGGAGAGGTCCTGACGGGGCGTCGGGCGTGCCGGGAGGGGCCGGACGGCGGTGCGGCGCCGTCCGGCCGATCGGTCACCGGATCTCGGGCGGCGAGATCTGCGAGGTCTCGATCGCCGACTCGCTCGTGCCCCACTTCTTCAGGATGCGGTCGTAGGTCCCGTCCGCCTTGAGCTTGTTCACCGCCGCCTGGAACGCCGGCGCCAGCGGGGTGCCCTTCGTGAAGGCGAAGCCGACGTCGAGGCGCTTGAACTCGTTGAGGAACGTGGTGCCCGGCTGCTGGGTCACCGCGTAGCGCAGCCCGTTGATGGTGCTCATCACGATGTCGCTGCGTCCCTGGTGGAGGGAGATCCACACGGCGCCGGGCTCCGCGTACGTCTGCACCTCGTACGGCTTCTCGCCGGCCGCCGCGCAGACGCCCTTGTTCTTCTCCAGCACGGCCTCGAAGGTGGTGCCCGCGCCGGTGGCGACCTTCAGGCCGCACAGGTCCTCGAAGGAGGACACCTTGTCGAGCGCCGACTTCTCCAGCGCCGCGAAGCCCTGGCCGTCGTTGATGTAGGTGACGAAGTCGATGGTCTTCCGGCGCTCCTCGGTCACACCGAAGTTGCCGGTGCCCACGTCGTACTTGCCGCTGCCGAGGGAGGGCAGGATCGCCTCGAAGCTGGCGACCTCGCGCTCCAGCCGCAGGCCGAGCACCTTGGCGACGGCGTCGGCGAAGTCGATGTCCTGGCCGACGAGGGTCCTGCCGTCCTTGAGATAGGTGGCGTTCGGCGGGTTGCCGATGGCCGCCGCGACCTTGAGGGTGCCCCGGTCGCGGATCTCCTCCGGCAGCAGGTCCGCCGCCGCCCGGTCCTTCGTCACCTGGGAGACCACGTCGGTGACGGGCAGCTCGCCCTGCCCGGCGGGCGCGGCGCCCTTGGCCGCCGGTGCCGGCTGCGCGGCCCCGCCGCCCCCGCCCCCGTCCGAACCGCAGGCGGTGAGGGTCAGCGCGGCGGCGGTGATCAGCGCGAACGTCAGCGAATGGCGTGTCCTGCTCATGAGACGTGGTTCTCCAGGTGTTTTTCGAACGGCAGATGACCGATCGACTCCGGATCTGCGGACAGATCGAAGAGCGGGCGGTAACCGGCGGCCAGATAGAGGCCCTTGGCCTCGGGCTGCCGTGGTCCGGTGGTCAGGAAGATCCGTGCGTAGCCGCGTTCCGCGGCGTCGAGCTCCAGGACGCGCAGCACCCGCCGGGCGAGCCCCCGGCGGCGGTGCGCCGAGTGCGTCCAGATGCGCTTGAGTTCGGCCGTCGTCGCGTCGTAGCGGCGGTAGGCGCCCCCGGCGACGGGCCGGCCGCGCTCCAGGAGCAGCAGAAAGGCGCCGTCGGGCGGGGCGAACTCCTGTGGTGCGTACCGCTGGAGGTCCTCGGCGGACCCGTAGCGGGACAGGTACTCGTGGGCCAGTTCCGCGAGCAGCGGACCGGCCAGCGGATCGTCGACCGTGGTCCGCCGCACGGACAGCGCGGGGCCAGGGCTCGGGGAGACGGTCATGCGTGTCCCGTGTTCGGTGTCCGCCCGGTCCGGGCGGGCCGGCGGACGGGCGGGCAGGACGGAGGTACGGAGAAGGGTGCGGCGAGGGGAGCCGCGGAGGTACGGAGGGTGTGAAGGCACGCGTGGGCGTCAAAGGACGGACGGGAGGCGTGGCCGCCCTACGGGCGGCGGCGGGACACCCCGGCGCGGAGCGCGGGGTTCACCGGGAGTGCGGCAGGACGGCCGGCGCCGGCGGACGCGACGGGGCCGCTACAGCGGAGGACGGCTCAACAGGAAGAGGACCACACGCGACCGAAGTCGATGTGGGAGCGCGTGACCAGCCACTGCTGCGAATGCATGGCCCAAGTGGAGCAGGCTTCTCGTATCCGCGTCAACTGCCGGGCGGTCAGGCGCCCACAGTCCGGACAGGCTTGACAGAACGGGTGCCGGGCCGCTTACCTCGGGGCTCACGACCGCTGCTGAGGGGCGCGGTCGCACGTGTCCCGTGAAGGCACCACCCGTGTTCGATCTCTGCATCCACGGAGCCTTCGCATGGCCGTGCCCACCGACGCCCTCCCCGTGTCGCCTCCCGTCAAGACCGACGACCCGTCCCCGCCGCGCATCGTGCCGGCGCGCAGGACGGGGCAGTGGCTGGCCGCTGCCGTCGTCCTGCTGCTGCTCGCGGTCGTCGGCACCTCCGTCGTCCGCAACGACGCCTTCCAGTGGCCCGTCGTCGGCGAGTACTTCACCTCCGCGTCCGTGCTGCGCGGCCTGGGACTCACCCTCTGGCTGACCGCCGTGGTCATGGTGCTCGGCTTCGCCCTCGGCACCCTGCTCGCCGTGATGCGGCTGTCCGCCAACCCGGTGCTCGCCCATGTCAGCCGCGGGTACATCTGGCTGCTGCGCTCCACACCGCTGCTGGTGCAGCTCCTGTTCTGGTTCAACATCGGCGCCCTGTACCCGCAGATCTTCGGCGTGCGCACCGTCGACCTGCTCGGTCCGGTGACCATCGCCGTCATCGGGCTCACCCTCCACGAGGCCGCCTACGCCGCGGAGGTCGTCCGCGGCGGCATCCTCTCCGTCGAGCCCGGCCAGATCGAGGCCGCCCAGTCGCTCGGCCTCGGGCGCGGCCGGCGGCTGCGCCGGATCGTGCTGCCGCAGGCCATGCGCGCCATCGTGCCCCCGGCCGGCAACATGCTCATCGGCACCCTCAAGGGCACCTCGATCGTCAGCATCATCGCCGTGCAGGACCTGCTCTACTCCGTGCAGCTCGTCTACCACCGCACCTACCAGGTGGTGCCCCTGCTGCTGGTCGCCACCATCTGGTACGCCGCGGTCACCACGATCCTCTCGGTGGGGCAGCACTACGTCGAGAAGCACTACGCGCGCGGCACGGTCGGTGCCCGGTGACCTCCCTCGTGATCATCGGCGCCGGGCCGCGGGGGACCGGCGTCCTGGAGAGACTCGCGGCCAGCCTGCCCGAGCTGTACGGCGAACGGCCCCTGGACGTCCACCTCGTCGACCCCCACCCGCCCGGCGGCGGACGGATATGGCGCGACGACCAGTCGCCCCTGCTGTGGATGAACTCCATGGCCGAGGACGTCACCATGTTCACCGACGACACCGTCCTCCAGGACGGCCCCGTGGTGCCCGGCCCCACCTACGCCGAGTGGTCTGGCACCGACGGGCAGCGCTTCCCCACCCGGCGGGAGCAGTCGGCGTACCTGCGCTGGGTGTACGAGCGGGCCGTGGCCGCCCTGCCCCCGAGCGTCACCGTGCACGAGCACCGCACCACCGCCCTGCGGGTCGAGGGCCCGCCCGGCGGGCGGCAGCGCGTACGGCTGGAGGGACGCGACCTCCCCCTGGAGGCCGACCTGGTGGTGCTGACCCTCGGCCACCTGGACGCCGAACCGGACGGCGAGCAGCGGCGCCTGGCCGCCTTCGCCCGGCGCCACGGGCTGCTCCACCTGCCGCCCGACTTCACCGCCGACGCCGATCTGAGTGCCCTGCCCGCCGGCGAGCCGGTCATCGTCCGCGGATTCGGGCTCGCCTTCGTCGACCTCATGGTGCTGCTCACCGAGGGCCGGGGCGGCCGCCACCACGACGGGGAGTACCTGCCGTCGGGGCGCGAACCGGTGCTGTGGGTGGGCTCCCGCCGGGGCGTGCCGTACCGCTCCAAGATCGGCTACACCACCGCCGAACGCCCGCCGCTGCCGCGCTTCTTCGGGCCCGAGCAGATCGCCGAGCTGAGGAGCCGCCGCGCCGCCCCGGACTTCGGGCGCGACATCTGGCCGCTGGTCGGCAAGGAGCTGGGCTGGGCCCACTACCACCGGCTGTTCACCGCCCACCCCGAGCGCACCTCGCTGCCCTGGCCGGCCTTCGAGGAGGCGTACGCCGCCGCACGGCCGGGCAGCGCCGAGCTCACCGCGCTCGCCGCCGCGGCCGTCCCCGACCCCGCCGACCGGCTCGACCTCGCCGCGCTCGACCGCCCGCTCGCCGGAGTGCGCCACACCTCCGCCGAGGCGCTCCAGGAGGAGCTGCGCGCCCATGTCGCCGCCGACCTCGACCGCCGCCACGACCCCCGGTACAGTCCCGACCTCGCCGTCTTCCACGGACTGCTCTCGGTCTACGGCCAGTTGCTCACCCTGGGCGGCGACATCGGCGGCGGCTGGCACGGCTTCTTCAGCTACCTCGCCTCCGGCCCGCCGGGGCCCCGGCTGCGCCAGCTGCTGGCCCTGTCACGGGCCGGCGTGGTCCGCTTCGCCGGTCCGGACATCGCGGTCGGCACGGACGAGGAACGCGGGGTGTTCACCGCCACCGGGGCCACCCTGCCCGGCGAGCGGATCGAGGCCCGCGCCCTCGTCGAGGCCCGGCTGCCCGACCCGACCCAGGAGCTGACCCGCAGCCCGCTGATGCGGTCCCTGTACGAGGACGGCGCGGCGGTCGGCGGCAGCGGGCTGCTCGCGGTGGACCCCGCCGACGGGCGGGTGCTCGACCGCGCGGGGCGGGCGCACCCGCGCCGCTTCGCCCTGGGCCCGCACACCACGGCGCGCGGCGGCGGCGCCTTCACCCGGCCGCGCACCGGCGGCCCGGCGTTCCGGCAGAACGACGCCACCGCGCGGGCCGCGCTCCGCTTCCTGCGGGACCTGGAATGTCCCGGCACCGGCGAGGCGGCCCGCAGGCCCGCCTGACGCCCTGCCCCGCACCACCGCCGTACCGCAACCGCGGCCACCGGGTGCCCTGCCCCGCGGGCCAGCCCGACGCCCCGCCCCGCACCACCGCCGTACCGCACGGCCGGCACCCGCCCGGCGCACCGCCGCGGGAGGCGCCCGCCCCGACCCCCGTCCCTTCACCGCACACCCCGGGAACCGCCATGTCCCTCGCGACCGATCCGCCCACCGCCGGGCCCCTCCCACCGGACCCCCCGGACGCCGCCACGGCCCGTCCGGGCGACGACGCACCCGCCGCCGACGGCGCACCGCAGCTGCGGATCGTGCGTCTGCGCCACCCCTGGCGCTGGGTCGCCGTCGCCGCGACCGCGGTGATCGTCGCCCAGTTCGCCCACGGACTGATCACCAACCCCGGCTGGGAATGGGACGTCTTCGCCCGGTTCTTCACCGCGGAGACCGTCGTCAAGGCGGTCTGGGTCACCCTCCAGCTCACCTTCTACGGCACCGCCATCGGCTTCGCCCTCGGCATCCTGCTCGCCTTCATGCGGCTGTCCCGCAGCCGCTTCCTCTCCGGTGTCGCCTTCACCTACATCTGGGCGTTCCGGTCGATCCCGCTCATCGTCCAGCTGCTGTTCTGGTTCAACCTGGCCTACCTCTACAAGGAGCTCCAGTTCGGCATCCCGTTCGGGCCCGGCTTCGTCTCCTTCGACACCATGGGCCTGGTCGGCGCGATGAGCGCCGCCGTCCTCGGGCTCGCGCTGCACCAGGCGGCCTACGCGGCCGAGATCGTGCGCGCCGGTGTGCTCTCGGTGGACAGCGGGCAGACCGAGGCCGCCGCCGCGCTCGGCATCCCGCGGCTGCGGCAGGTCCGCCGGATCGTGCTGCCGCAGGCGATGCGCTCCATCCTGCCGAACGCCGCCAACGAGATCATCTCGCTCTTCAAGGGGACCTCGATCGTCTCCGTCATGGCGATCGGCGAACTCTTCTACCAGGTCCAGGTCGTCTACGGACGCAACGGCCGGGTCGTGCCCCTGCTGATGGTCGCCACCGTCTGGTACATCCTGCTGACCACCGCGCTCTCCGTCCTCCAGCACTACGTCGAACGCCACTACGCCAAGGGAGCAGCGCGATGAGCGACGCCATGGTCGAAGTCCGGTCCGTCCACAAGAGCTTCGGCTCGCTCCAGGTGCTGCGCGGCATCGACCTCGACGTGCGCGCCGGGGAGGTCACCGTCGTCCTCGGCCCGTCGGGCTCGGGCAAGTCGACGCTGCTGCGCACCATCAACCATCTGGAGAAGGTCGACAGCGGCTGGGTCAGCGTCGACGGCACCCTGATCGGCTACCGCCGCTCCGGCGACAAGCTGTACGAACTGCCCGAGCGGGAGGTGCTCAGGCAGCGCACCCGGATCGGCTTCGTCTTCCAGAACTTCAACCTCTTCCCGCACCTGACGGTCCTCGACAACATCGTGGAGGCCCCCGTCTCCGCCCTCGGCCGGCCCCGCAAGGAGGCGGTCGCCGCGGCGGAGAAGCTGCTGGCGCGCGTCGGGCTCGCCGACAAGGCGACCGCCTATCCGAAGCAGCTCTCGGGCGGTCAGCAGCAGCGGGTGGCCATCGCCCGCGCGCTCGCCCTCGAACCGAAGCTGCTGCTGTTCGACGAGCCGACCTCGGCGCTCGACCCGGAACTCGTGGGCGAGGTCCTCGACGTCATCAAGGACCTGGCGGCCCAGGGCACCACCATGATCGTCGTCACCCATGAGATCGGCTTCGCCCGCGAGGTCGCCGACACCGTCGTCTTCATGGACGACGGCCGGATCGTCGAACAGGGCCCGCCCGGCGAGGTGCTCGACCACCCCCGCGAGGAGCGCACCCGCGCCTTCCTCTCCAAGGTCCTGTGAGCGCCCCCGCCCACCGGCCCTCCCTCCCGTCCGTCTCCTCTCCCTCCTTTCTCTCCTCTCCTCCGTCCCGCCTTCCCGGCCATCCGGCCTCTCGTCGCAAGGAGCACGCCGTGCCGTCCCGCCGCACCCTTCTCACCGCCGCCGCCACCCTCGTCGCCTCCGCCACGCTCGCCGCCTGCGGGACGAGCGACGCCGCCGACAACACCGTCCGGCCCGAGGGCCACCAGGGCGCGGGCATCAACATCGGCCCCGACCAGGACCGCATCCGCGGCAAGAAGAACGACGCCGCGGCGGCGAAGCTGCCCGCCGCGATCCGGGAGCGCGGCACGCTGCGCATCGGCGCCAGCGCCGACGCCTCGCCCCCGCTCGGCTTCTACGCCACCGACGACAAGACCCGCATCGGGTCCGAGATCGACCTGGCGACCCTGGTCGCCGACACCCTCGGGCTGAAGGTCGAGTTCGAGGCGGTCTCCTGGGAGAACCTCTTCGTCGGCCTGGACAGCTCCAAGTTCGACGCCGTGTTCTCCAACGTCACCGTGACCGAGGAGCGCAAGGAGAAGTACGACTTCGCCACCTACCGGCTCGACGACCTGGCCTTCGAGACCAAGAAGGGCGCCGGGGCCGTCAAGGGCCCGGCCGACGTCGCGGGCAAGAAGATCTCGGTCTCCTCCGGGACCAACCAGGAGAAGATCCTGGTCGACTGGAGCGAGCAGAACGAGAAGGCCGGGCGCGAGCCGGTGGACATCGTGTACTTCCAGAAGGACACCGACTACTACCTCGCCCTCCAGTCCGGACGGATCGACGCCCACCTCGGCCCCCACCCGTCCGCCGCGTACCACGTCGCCTCCGCCGGCCAGACCGAGATCGCCGGCAAGCTCTCCGGCGGCGGCGACCAGGTGCAGGGCAAGATCGCGGCCACCACCAAGAAGGACAGCGGCCTGGTCGAGGCGTACGCCGCCGCGATCGACCACGTCATCGCGGACGGCTCCTACGCCAAGGTGCTGGACCGCTGGGGGCTGGCGAGCGAGGCCGTCCCGAAGTCGGAGATCAACCCGCCGGGTCTGCCCAAGCCGCGGGACTGACCCCGCAGACCGACCCCGCCGCCACCGAAAGGCCGTCCCATGCCAGCCCCCGCCCCGCTCCACCTCGCCGCCGAGATCGGCGGACCGCCCCATGACGACACCGGCCGGCTCGTCCGGCTCGCCCGGACCGCCGAGGAGGGGCTGCTCGACTTCGTCACCCTGGCCGACTCCTTCGGCGGCCCCGGGCCCGACGCGCTCGGCGCACTCGCCCGGATCGCGCCGGAGACCGGCCGGATCGGCCTGGTGCCCACCGTGACCACCACCCACACCGAGCCGTTCCACGTGCAGGCGGGTGTCGCCACCCTCGACTGGGTCAGCCGGGGGCGGGCGGGCTGGCGTGTCGACGTGTCGACATCGGCCGCCGAGAACCGGCTCGTCGGCCGCCGGGAGACCCTCGGCCCCGCGGCCGCCTGGGCGGAGGCGGGCGAGGTCGCCGAGGTCTCCCGGCTGCTGTGGGACAGCTGGGAGGACGACGCCGAGATACGCGACACGTCGACAGGCCGCTTCGTCGACCGCGACAAGCTCCACTACGTCGACTACCGGGGCACGGCCTTCGGCATCCGGGGGCCGTCGATCGTGCCCCGGCCGCCGCAGGGCCATCCGGTCACCGTCGTCGACGCGTCGGCGGCGGTGAGCCGGGACACCGCCGCCCGCCACGCCGACGTCGCCCTGCTGCGGGCCCGCACCGCCGAGGAGGCGGCCGCCCTCGGCGCCGACCTGCGGGCCCGGGCCGCCGCCCACGGCCGCGACCCGGGCGCGCTGCGGATCCTCGCCACCCTCGTCGTCGACCTCGGGGACGGGCCCGCCGCCTCCGCGCCGGACGGCGGACACTTCGGCGGCAGCCCCGCCGAACTCGCGGACCTGATCGCCCGGTGGCACGCCGGCGGTGCCGTGGACGGCTTCCACCTCGTGCCCCTCGCCCCGGACACCGGCCTCGCCCGGTTCACCCGAGGCACCGTCGCCGCCCTGCGCGAGCGGGGCCTGTTCCGCGACCGGTACGAGGACACCACCCTGCGCGGGCATCTCCGGCTCGCCCGCCCCGCCAGCCAGTACGCCACCACCGGGGGAGTCTCATGACCGCCGGCCCGACACGGCCCCGCAAGCAGATCCATCTCGCCGCCCACTTCCCCGGGGTCAACAACACCACCGTGTGGGCCGACCCCCGGTCCGGGAGCCAGATCGACTTCGCCTCCTTCGTCCACCTCGCCCGCACCGCGGAGCGCGGACTCTTCGACTTCTTCTTCCTCGCCGAGGGGCTGCGGCTGCGCGAGCACAAGGGCCGCGTCCACGACCTCGACGTCGTCGGCAGGCCCGAGTCGATCACCGTGCTGAACGCCCTCGCGGCGGTCACCGACCGGCTCGGCCTGGCCGCCACCGTCAACGCCACCTTCAACGAGCCCTGGGAACTGGCCCGGCGCCTCGCCTCGCTGGACCTGCTGAGCGGCGGCCGCGCCGCCTGGAACGTCGTCACCTCGTCCGACGCGTTCACCGGCGAGAACTTCCGGCGCGGCGGGTTCCTCGACCGGGCCGACCGCTACACCCGGGCCGCCGAGTTCGTCGCCGCGGCCCGCGCGCTGTGGGACGCGGCCGGCGAGGGGCCGCGGTCCTTCGCCTGGTCCGGGGACCACTTCGCGATCGCCGGGGAGAGCGCCCCGCCCCGTTCCCCGCAGGGCCGTCCCGTGGTCATCCAGGCCGGGGACTCCGACGAGGGACGGGAGTTCGCCGCCTCCGCCGCCGACATCATCTTCACCCGCCACGGCACCCTGGAGGCCGGCCGGGCCTTCTACCGCGACGTCAAGCGCCGGCTGCCCGGGTACGGCCGCCGCGAGGAGGACCTCAAGCTGATGCCCGGGGTCACCGTCGTCCTCGGGGACACCGACGCCGACGCCCAGGAGCGGGCCGCGGAGATCCGCCGGCAGCAGATCTCCCCGCAGAACGCCATCCACGCGCTGGAACTCGTCTGGGGCCGCGACCTCTCCGCGTACGACCCCGACGGACCGCTGCCCGCCGTCGACCCGGACCCGGAGTCCGCCCTCGTCCAGGGCCGGGTGCGCCACGCCGACCCGTTCGAGGCGGCGGCCCGCTGGCGCGCGCTCTCCGAGGAGAAGGGGCTGTCGATCCGGCAGACGGTCATCGAGACCACCAGCCGCCAGTCGTTCATCGGCACCCCGTCGACGGTGGCGGCCGCGATGACGGAGTTCGTCGAGCGGGACGCGGCCGACGGCTTCATCCTGGTGCCCCACCTGACCCCGGGCGGCCTCGACGACTTCGTCGACACGGTCGTGCCGCTCCTCCAGGAACGCGGCGTGTTCCGCACCCGGTACACCGGCACCACGCTGCGCGAGCACCTCGGTCTGGCCGGGACCGGTGTGGAAGGGTTGACCGCATGAGCACGGACGCATCCGCCCGGGACGCACGGCGGAACTGGCAGGAATGGCACGAACAGCGCGTCGCGAGCGTCTCCGAGCCGTACGGTCCCCTCTCCCTGACGGGCACCCACTGGCTCGCCGACCACCCCGAGGGTCGAATTCCGGCCGTCCCGGGCATCTGGACGGACGAGGGCGAGCAGGTGCTGCTGACCGCCGGCGACGAGGACGGCGTCACCCTCGACGGCAAGCCGTTCACCGGCACCGTCGCCCTCGCCGCCGACCACGCGCCGATCCCCGCCTCCCGGGTCGCCCACGGCGACCGGCGGCTGGTCGTGATACGGCGTGAAGGGCTGTGGGCCGTACGCGACTTCGACCCCCACGCGCCGGCCCGCCGGGCCTTCCGGGGCATCGAGGCCACCCCGTACGACCCCCGCTGGGCGGTCCGCGGACGTTTCCGGCCGTACGGGGAGCAGCACAGCGTCCGGGTGGAGAACGCGGACGGACGCGCACGGGGGCTCGGCCTCGGCGGCGAGATCGTCTTCGCGCTCGACGGCGCCGAGCACACCCTCCGGGCGGCCGTCGAGGCCGACGGCTCCCTGTGGGCGGTCTTCGCCGACGCCACCAGCGGCGACGGCAGCTACCGGTTCCGCTTCCTGCGGCCCGGGGCCCCCGCCGACGACCTCACCGTGGACGTCGACCTCAACCGCGTGCTGCTGCCGCCGTGCGCCTTCGCCGACCACTTCATCTGCCCCTTCCCGCCGCCCGGGAACACCCTCCCGGTGGCGGTCGCCGCCGGTGAACGGAACCTGGCGGGCGCCTGATCCGTCCCACCGGACGACCGGGCACGACGCCACGCGGAAGGCCCCGGGAGCCGACGGCACCCGGGGCGTTCCGCCGTGCCCGCGAACAGCGGCCGGAATCCGCCCTTGCGCGGCCTTCCCTCCCTTGTGCGGTCGGTTGACGCCGCGAATACTCCCGACCAGCGCTTGCCGGGGCACGAGTTGTCCGGAAACGGACGGCACCGTGCCCGCCGGCTGCGCCTCACGGGCCCCGACCCCACGAACGGGCCCCCTTTCCCCTCGGGAGGAACGACACGTGAGGATCAAGCGCACCAACCCCCGCAGCACCTCCGGCAGACGCACCCGTCTGCTCGCCGTCGCCACCGGCCTGATCGCCGCCGCGGCGCTGGCCGTCCCCACCGCCACCGCGAACGCCGACCAGCCGGTCACGTTCGGCGCGGCGCAGCTCGCCGCCGCGAGCGACGCCGTGCTCGCCGCCGACGTGGCGGGCACCGCCTGGCACGTCGACCAGGCCACCGGGACCCTGGTCGTCACCGCCGACTCGACCGTCTCCCGCGCCGAGATCGCCGCCATCAAGCGCGAGGCGGGCCCGCAGGCCGGCGCCCTGCGCATCGAACGCACCCCGGGCACCTTCTCCAAGCTGATCGCCGGCGGCGACGCCATCTACGCCAGCAGCTGGCGCTGCTCGCTCGGCTTCAACGTCCGCAGCGGCAGCACCTACTACCTGCTGACCGCCGGACACTGCACCGACGGCGCGGGCACCTGGTACACCAACTCCGCCCGGACCACCGCCATCGGGCCCACGGCCGGGTCGAGCTTCCCCGGCAACGACTACGGACTGGTGCGCTACTCCAACACCTCGCTGGCCCACCCGGGCACCGTCGGCAGCGTCGACATCACCAGCGCGGCCAACGCGACCGTCGGCATGTCCGTCACCCGCCGGGGCTCCACCACCGGCACCCACAGCGGCACCGTCACCGGCCTCAACGCCACCGTCAACTACGGCGGCGGCGACGTCGTCTACGGCATGATCCGCACCAACGTCTGCGCCGAACCGGGCGACTCCGGCGGCCCGCTGTACTCCGGCAGCCGGGCCATCGGCCTGACCTCCGGCGGCAGCGGCAACTGCTCGACCGGCGGCACGACGTTCTTCCAGCCGGTCACCGAGGCGCTCAGCGCCTACGGGGTCAGCGTGTACTGAGCCGGCTGCGGCCAGGGGCGGGGAGCCCCGTGCCCGGACCGACGAGGAGCCCCCGCCCGGACCACCGGGCGGGGGCTCCTGTCATGGGCGGGCCGCCCATGACAGGAGCCCATTTCGTGAAGGCGCTGTGAACGCAACCGTGTTGTCGTGTGCCCGTCCAGAAGTCGGCCTTGTGTGCGAGTGCGACGCCTCGGAATAGTGGGCGCGTCCACCTCCGCTCCCGGACACCCCACTTGTCCCGGGCGCGGCCCCCCACAGGAGGTCACCTTTGAAGCACCGTCGCATAACCCGGAGGAAGACCGCCGTCGCCGGCGGCGCCGTCGTCGCGCTGCTCGCCGCGGGTTTCACCTTCCAGAGTGCGAACGCCAGTGACAACCCCGAGCAGTTCACGGTCAAGGCGCTCACCGCGCCCGCGGCCGGGACGCTCGCCCTCTCCCTCAAGTCCGACCTCGGCGCCGACGAGGCCGGTTCCTACTACGACACCGAGGCGAAGGCCCTCGTCGTCAACGTCCTCTCCCAGGACGCCGCGACGACCGTGCGCGAGGCGGGCGGCAAGGCCCGGATCGTCCAGCACACGCTGGCCGAACTGACCGGCGCGCGCCAGACGCTCTCCGACAAGGCCACCATCCCCGGCACCTCCTGGGCGACCGACCCGGTCACCAACAAGGTCGTCGTGACGGCCGACCGCACGGTCGCGGGCGCGGAGCTCGCCAAGCTGAAGAAGGTCGTCGACGGCCTCGGCGCCAAGGCCGAGCTGAAGCGCACCGCGGGCGAGTTCACGACCTTCGCCTCGGGCGGCGACGCCATCCACTCCGGCGGCGGCCGCTGCTCCCTCGGCTTCAACGTCGTCAAGGACGGCGAGCCCCACTTCATCACCGCCGGGCACTGCGGCGAGACCGGCAGCGAGTGGTCGGACTCGGCGGGCGGCGCGGCCATCGGCTCGATGGTCGACTCCCAGTTCCCGGGCAACGACTTCGCGCTGGTGAAGTACAGCGGTGACACCGCGCACCCGAGCGAGGTCAACCTCTACAACGGCAGCGCGCAGGCCATCACGTCCGCGGGCGACGCGACGGTCGGCATGCAGGTGCAGCGCAGCGGATCCACCACCCAGGTCCACGACGGCGAGGTCACCGGACTCGACGCGACCGTGAACTACGGCAACGGCGACGTCGTCGAGGGGCTCATCCAGACCTCGGTCTGCGCCGAGCCGGGCGACAGCGGCGGCTCGCTCTTCGCGGGCGAGGTCGCGATCGGTCTCACCTCGGGCGGCAGCGGCGACTGCTCCTCGGGCGGGGAGACGTTCTTCCAGCCGGTGTCGGAGGCGCTCTCGGTGTTCGGCGCGGAGATCGGCTGACGGACGGTGGCCGTACGCAGCCGGTGTCGGAGGCGCTCTCGGTGTTCGGTGCGGAGATCGGCTGACGGACGGTGGCCGTACGCAGCCGGTGACCGAGGCGCTCTCGGTCCCGGGTGCGGAGATCGGCTGACACCGTGACGGCGGGCGGCCGGTGACGAAGGCGCTCGCGGTGCCCGGTCAGGGGATCGGCCGGGCACCGCGGCGCCGGCCGGCCGGCGCCCACGGCGGGACCATGCGGCGGGGCCGCCCCCTTCGAGGGGGCGGCCCCGCCGTCGTCCTGGTGTGCGGGCCGGGTCAGGTCCGGGCGCCGGAGCCGCCGCGGCCCCGCAGCACCGCCAGCGCCAGGGTCACCGCCGCGCCGCCGACCGCCCACGCGGACAGCACCCACATCGGGCCCGCCGCCGCGTTGCCGCGGAAGTACGCGATCGAGCGGGCCGCCCAGGTGCCCGCCCCCGGCGGGAGCGCCGGGCCGATCTCGCGCCAGAACGGCGGGAGCAGCGGATAGGGGTAGGCGCCCCCCGCGCTCGGGTTGCCCGCCACCACGACCACCAGGATCGCCAGGCCGATGCCCACGATTCCGGCCAGTCCCTGGAGGGCCAGGGTCAGCGCGCCGACGGCGAAGACCAGCAGGGTGCCCAGGCCCCACAGGGCCCAGACGCTGCCCGGCAGCGCGTCCAGGACCGGGCCGGCGACCACCGCGCCGAGCAGGCCGGCGGCGATCGAGTACAGCAGCAGGGTGCCCAGTCGGATCAGCGCGCGGGAGCCGTTCGCCGGCCGCGCGCCCGCGCTGATCGCGAGGACCGCCGCGCACAGATAGCCGCCCACGCACCAGCCGACGACCAGGTAGAACGAGGAGAGTCCGCGGGCGTCGCCCGGCGCCTCGGGGATCACGTCCACCACCCGCACCCGCCGCCCCTCGGCCGACTCCGCCTCCGCGACGACCGCGGTGAGCGCCTGGGCGAGCGAGGAGCCCGCCCCGCCGGCGACGAGCAGCCGGTCGGTGGTGACTCGGGGGTCGATGATCAGCGCCCCGTCCACCTCGCGGTTCTCGATCTGCCGCCGCGCGGTCGCCTCGTCGGCTGCCGCCCTGGGGTCGAGCGGCTCGCCGGGCAGCCGGTCCAGCCGGTACACGGACTGATCGGTCACCTGGCCCGAGACGGAGGTCACCGCCAGCGGGATCCGGTGCGGCGTCGGGTCGTGGAAGGCGCCGATGTACGACGTGATGAAGGCGATCTGGAGCGCCAGCACCCCGAGGACGAGGAGGGCCGCCCGGGTGCTCACGGCGCTCCGGACCTCGGTGAGGAAGCCGGTGCGAGGGCCTTGGCGCGGGGCGGCGGGGGAGCCGGTCCCGGAGTCGCCGGGGCCGTCGTCCGGCCCGTCTCCGGGGGTGCCGCCGGGGGGTCCGTCGTATCTCTGAGCCATGCGCCCACGCTCCGTGCGGGGCCGTGTTCCTGCAGGTGGGGCGGGTCCGAATGGCGTACGGACGGGGGCCGGGGAGCCGCGCGGAGATGTATCGTACGAGTGTTCGAAAATGGTCTATGGTGGAGAACGGGGGAGGTGAGACGGACTGATCCAGGAGGCGCGGGTGCCAGGGTTCACGCATCTGCACACCGTTTCCGGGTTCTCCGTGCGCTACGGAGCCTCCCACCCGGAGCGGCTTGCCGAGCGCGCGGCGGAGCGGGGCATGGACGCCCTCGCGCTGACGGACCGCGACACCCTCGCGGGAGCGGTCCGCTTCGCCGAGGCGTGCGCCGGCCACGGGGTGCGCCCCCTGTTCGGGGCCGACCTCGCGGTCGGGGAGCGCGAACGCCGGGACGGGCCCGCCGAGCGTCGGCGCACACCGGTGCGCGGCGGCGCGTTCGTCGACGAGTCCGCGCACCGGGCCGTCTTCCTCGCCCGCGACCGGGGCGGCTGGGCCGACCTGTGCCGCATGATCACCGCGGCCCACGCCGACGCCTCGGGCCGTCCGCTGCTGCCCTGGTCCGACAACCACGGCGACGGCCTCACCGTGCTCCTCGGCCCCTCGTCGGACGTGGGCGCGGCCCTGACCCGGGGCAGGCCCGACCGCGCCGCCGCGCTGCTCGCCCCCTGGCGGGAGCGGTACGGCGACCGGCTGTGCCTGGAGGTCGTGCACCACGGCCGCACCGGCACCGGCCCCGGGTCGCTGCGCCAGGCCGCCCGTACCCTCGGGCTCGCCGCGGAGCAGGGCGTGCGCGCGGTCCTCACCAACGCCGTCCGCTACGCCGACCCCGGGCTGGGCCCGGTCGCCGACGTGCTCGACGCGGCCCGCCGCCTGGTGCCCGTGGACCCGCGCCGAGGACTCGACAGCGGGGAGCGCTGGCTCAAGGACCCGGCGGCCATGGCGCTCACCGCCGAGCGGGTCGCCGAGGCCGCGGGCTTCCGGCGCGACACCGCGCTGCGGCTGCTCGCCATGACCGCCCAGGCGGCCGAGGCCGCCGTCGTCGACCCCGAGGACGACCTGGGGATCGGCAGCGTCCACTTCCCCGAGCCCCGGCTCGTCGGCGCGGAGCGGCGCACGGCGCAGCGGGTGCTGGCCTCCCGCGCCGCCGCCGGCATGGTGCTGCGCGGCTACGACGGGCGCCGCGACTACTGGGAGCGGATGCACCACGAGCTGGACATCATCGCCCACCACGGATTCGCCTCCTACTTCCTGACCGTGGCCCAGGTGGTGCGGGACGTGAAGGACATGGGCGTACGGGTGGCCGCGCGCGGCTCGGGCGCCGGGTCCCTCGTCAACCATCTCCTCGGCATCGCGCACGCCGACCCCGTCGAGCACGGCCTCCTGATGGAACGCTTCCTGTCCAAGCGGCGCCGGGTGCTGCCGGACATCGACATCGACGTGGAGTCGGCCCGCCGGCTCGACGTCTACCGCGCGATCATCGGCCGCTTCGGCGGGGAGCGGGTCGCGACCGTGGCCATGCCCGAGACCTACCGGGTCCGGCACGCGGTGCGGGACGTGGGCGCGGCCCTGTCCATGGACCCGGCGGAGATCGACGAGATCGCCAAGTCCTTCCCGCACATCCGGGCGCGCGACGCCCGTGCCGCCCTCGACGAACTGCCCGAACTGCGAGGGGTCGCCGAGGACCTGAAGAAGCGCGGACGGCTGTGGGACCTGGTCGAGGCGCTGGACGCGCTGCCCCGCGGGGTCGCCATGCACCCCTGCGGCGTGCTGCTCTCCGACGCCTCCCTGCCGACGCGCACCCCGGTGGTGCCCACCAGCGGGGAGGGCTTCCCCATGTCGCAGTTCGACAAGGACGACGTGGAGAAGCTCGGGCTGCTCAAGCTCGACGTGCTCGGGGTGCGGATGCAGTCGGCGATGGCGCACGCGGTCGCCGAGGTGCGCCGGGCCACGGGGGAGGAGCTGGACCTCGACGACCCCGGCCAGGTGCCGCCCGGCGACCCGGAGACCTACCGCCTCATCAAGTCGGCGGAGACGCTGGGGTGTTTCCAGATCGAGTCCCCGGGCCAGCGCGACCTGATCGGCCGGCTCCAGCCGGAGACCTTCCACGACCTGGTCGTCGACATCTCGCTGTTCCGGCCCGGCCCGGTCGCCGCCGACATGGTGCGGCCGTTCATCGAGGCACGCCACGGCCGGGCGCCCGCTCGCTACCCGCACCCCGACCTGAGGGAGGCGCTGGAGGGCACCTACGGCGTGGTCGTCTTCCACGAGCAGATCATCGAGATCGTGGACGTCATGACCGGCTGCGGCCGGGCGGAGGCCGACCGGGTGCGGCGCGGGCTCTCCGACCCCGCGTCGCAGAGCAGGATCAAGGTCTGGTTCGCCGGGCGGGCCGGGGAGCGGGGCTACGCGCCCGACGTGGTCGAACGCACCTGGAAGATCGTCGAGGCCTTCGGCTCGTACGGCTTCTGCAAGGCGCACGCGGTCGCCTTCGCCGTGCCCACCTACCAGTCGGCGTGGCTCAAGGCCCATCACCCGGCCGCCTTCTACGCGGGGCTGCTCACCCACGACCCGGGGATGTACCCGAAGCGCCTGCTGCTGGCGGACGCCCGGCGGCGCGGGGTGCCCGTGCTGCCGCTGGACGTCAACCGGTCCGCGGCCGCCCATCGAATCGAACTGGTGTCTGACGAGGGTCGGGACCGGAGCCGGGACCAGGCCCCGGGGCGGGGCCGGGATCGCGGTCAGGAGCGGGACCAGGTGCCGGGCCGGGATCGGGAGCAGGGGCGGGATCAGGCCCCGGGCCGGGAGCAGGGGCGCTGGGGGCTGCGGCTCGCGCTGTCCGACGTCCACGGCATCAGCGAGGACGAGGCAGCCCGCATCGAGGAGGGGCGGCCGTACTCCTCGCTGCTCGACTTCTGGCAGCGCGCCCGCCCCTCGCGGCCCGTCGCCGAACGGCTCGCCCAGGTCGGCGCGCTCGACGCCTTCGGCGCCAACCGGCGCGACCTGATGCTGCACCTCGCCGAACTCCACCGCGGCGGGCGCTCCACCGCCTCGCGCGGCGGCCAGCTCCCGCTCGACCAGGGCCGGCGGACCGCCCCCGTCGGGCTGCCCGACCTGGGGGACGCCGAGCGGCTCAGCGCCGAACTGGGCGTCCTCGGCATGGACGCGTCCCGCCATCTGATGGGGGACCACCACGCCTTCCTGGCCGAGCTCGGCGCACTCTCCGCGCAGCGGCTGCGCGACGCGCGGCACGGGCAGACCGTGCTGGTCGCCGGCGCCAAGGCGGCCACCCAGACGCCGCCGATCCGGTCCGGCAGGCGCGTCATCTTCACCACGCTCGACGACGGCACCGGCCTGGTCGACCTGGCCTTCTTCGACGACAGCCACGCCGCCTGCGCCCACACCGTCTTCCACTCCTGGCTGCTGCTGGTGCGCGGCGTCGTGCAGCGCCGGGGCCCGCGCAGCCTCAGCGTGGTGGGCGCCGCCGCCTGGAACCTGGCCGAACTGGCCGAACTGCGGCGCACCGGCGGCCTGGACGCGGTCGCCGCCCGCCTCGCCGCACCCGTGCCCCCGGCCGGTTCCGGCGACGGGGAGCCCGGTGGCGGGGAGTCCGGCGGGGGCGGGGCGTCCGGGGACGACGGGCGCCGCATCGAGATGCCCACCGGCTACCGGATGAACCCCTGGGCGGACCTCCAGCCGGCCGGCGACAAGGCCGCCACCGGACGGAAACTGTGGCACCGGAGCCCCGGGAGCGCGGGATGATCCTTCACGTACGGTTCCTGCTGCCGCCGATGTACGAGGCGGCGCTGCCCGCCCTGCTCGCGGTGGCCGAGGACATCAGCCCCGTCGTGCAGGCACTCCCGCCGGACGCCGCGCTCGTCGACGTCCGGGGCGCCGAACGGTACTTCGGGCGGGACACGGTCGGACTCGCCGCCCTGCTGCGGGTGCGGCTGCTCGCCCACTGCGGCGTGGACTGCGTGATCGGCGCCGGGCCCGGCCCGATGATCGCCCGGATGGCGGCGCGCGAGGCGGTGCCCGGCACGACCCGGGTGGTGACGGCGCAGGAGACGGCCGGCTTCCTGGCGGACAAGCCGGTCGCCGCGCTCGACGGCGTGGGCACGGCGACCGCCCGCACGCTCTGCTCCTACGGCCTCGACTCCGCGGGCCGGGTCGCGGCGGCCCCGCTCGCCGTGGTCCAGCGGCTGCTGGGCGTGCGCGCCGGCCGCGAGGTGTGGGAGCGGGCACGCGGGGTCGACCGCACGGCGGTCGTGCCCGACGCGCTCTCGCGGTCGATGGCGGCGGAACGCTCCTTCGACGTCGACGAGCTGGACGGGGACCGGCACCGCAGGGCGCTGCTCTCCCTCGCCGGGGAGCTGGGCGCGCGGATGCGCGGGGAGCGGCAGGTGTGCCGCTCCCTCGCCCTCACCGTGCGCTACGCGGACCGGTCCGTGACCACCCGCACGCGCACGCTGCGCGAGCCGACCGCCCACTCGGCGGCCCTCACCGCGACGGCGTACGCGATGCACGAGTCGCTCGGGCTGCAACGGGCGCGGGTGCGGGGGCTGTCGCTGCGGGCGGAGGGGCTGGTGCCGGCGGAGGGGGCCGCCCGGCAGCTCTCGTTCGACCCGGCCGACGAGCGGGCGCGCCGCCTGGAGGCGGCCGCGGACCGTGCCCGCGCCCGCTTCGGCCCGGGAGCGGTGATCCCGGGCGCGCTGGCGGCGTAGCCGCCGGGGCGGTCCGGCTCGTGGGGAGGGGCGGCTGGGGTGCCGGCTCCGTGCGGGCCCGTGGTCGCGGTACGGCCTGCGGCCGTGCCCCCGATCGCCGGACGGGCTGGAGTCACCCCGCAGAAGCTTTACCGTCACGTAACTTCCCACGCCCGGTTACCCGTGCGTAATTTGGCTGGAGAGTTGTCGTGCGCACCGCAACTTCGGTCATCCCCACTCCCTTGAGCCGCAAGGAGAACGACCGATGCTGCCCTGGAAACGTGCCGTCAGACCGCTGTCAGCGGTGCTGCTGGCGTTCGCCCTCGCCCTCACCCCCGCCGTCACCGCGACCGCCGCACCGACGGCCGCCGCGCCCGCCAGTGGCTGGAACGACTACCGCTGCAAGCCCTCCCAGGCCCACCCCCGGCCCGTCGTCCTCGTCCACGGGACCTTCGGGAACTCCGTCGACAACTGGCTCGTCCTCGCCCCCTACCTGGTGAAGCGCGGCTACTGCGTATTCTCCCTCGACTACGGGCAGCTCCCCGGGGTGCCCTTCTTCCACGGCCTCGGCCCGGTCGAGGAGTCGGCCGCGCAGCTCGATGCCTTCGTCGCCCGGGTCCGCGGGGCCACGGGGGCCGCCGAGGTCGACATCGTCGGCCATTCCCAGGGCGGGATGATGCCCCGTCACTACCTGAAGTTCCTCGGCGGGGCCGCCGAGGTGAACGCCCTCGTCGGCATCGCGCCCAGCAACCACGGCACCACCCTCGGCGGGCTGACCCGGCTGCTGCCGTACTTCCCCGGCGTCGCCGGCCTGATCGACGAGCACACCCCCGCCCTCGCCGACCAGGTCGCGGGATCCGCCTTCCTCACCCGGCTCAACCAGGGCGGCGACACCGTCCCCGGCGTGCGCTACACGGTCATCGCCACCCGCTGGGACGAGGTCGTCACGCCCTGGCGCACGCAGTACCTCAGCGGGCCGGACGTCCGGAACGTGCTGCTCCAGGACCTGTGTCCGCTCGACCTCTCCGAGCACGTGGCCATCGGCACCGTCGACGTGATCGCCGCCCACGAGGTGGCCAACGCGCTCGACCCCGCCAACGCCCGCCGGACGACCTGCGGGTCCGTCCTCGGCTGACCCCCGCACGCGACGGGGCCGCCGCACACCCCCGGGGGTGTGCGGCGGCCCTCCGTCCAGGTCAGCGGCCGTGACGCCCGCCGGCCGCCGCCGTCCGGCGCCGGCCGAGACCGAACAGCGCCGCGGCGCCGATCGCGAGCGCGGCGGCGCCGCCGGCCGCCAGGTACGCCGTGCTGCCGTCACCACCCGTCTCGGCGAGGTTCACGTCGTTGCCGGCGGTCCCGGGAGCCGCCGCCGGGGACGGGGAAGCGGCCTCGGCCGCCTCGGGCGCGTTCGCCCCGCCGGCCGCCTCCGGGGCCGCCGCCTGCGCCGGGGTCTCGGCCGGGGCGCTCCCGTGGCCCTCGTGGCCGTCGCCGCCGTGACCGCCGTGGTCCACGGTCGACTTGTCGGCGCCGTCGGCGATCTCCTCGTCCGAGGGGGCCGAGGCGGTGGGCGCGGCGCCGCCGCCGCTGTCCTTGCCGAACACCACGTCGGAGCAGGTGTAGAAGGCCTCGGGGGAGTCCGAGCGCTGCCAGATCGAGTAGATCAGGTGCCGGCCCGTCCGGTTCGGCACGATGCCGGTGAAGGTGTACGAGCCGTTCTCCAGCTTCGGGTCGGTGACCTTCGCGAACGGCTTCTCCTCCAGGTCGGACCAGGCCAGCGGCTTCGACGGGTCGTAGCCCTCCTTGGTCACGTACAGCTCGAAGGTGCCCTTGTGCGGGGCCGTCGCCTTGTAGGTGAAGGTGCGGTTCCCCGCGGTCATCGCGGACGAGGGCCAGTCGGCGCGGGGCAGGTCGAGCCCCTTGTACTTGTCGCGGCCGGCGCTGCACAGCTTGCCGTCCGCGATCAACTGCCGGTGGTTCCCCGCGGCGTTGGCGATGTTGACCTCGTTCCAGTCGTACAGCGGCTGGGTGCCGCCCGCCGCGACGAGCGCCTTGCACGCCGCCGAGACCGGGCTCTCCGGCCCCTCGGCGAAACAGGCGGAGATCCGGCTGACCGGGTCCGTCATCGAGCCGTGCGCGGACGCCGGGACCGTGGCCAGCGAGACCAGCGCGAGCGGCGCGAGACCGAGTGCGGCGACCGTGGCGGCCCTGCGGCGAGCGGTCATGGTGAGGTTCTCCTTCGAAGCGGGGACGGGCGGACGGGCCCGGCACGGGGGCGGCGGCGCGGCCCCCCGTGGAACTGCGGCGGCGACGGCCCCGGACCGGTCCGGCGCAATGCAAGCTAGCCGCTCGCCGACGTGAAATCGCCTGCTGGGAAAGGGGAACGGGCATCCTTATGGTCCCGTTAAGGCGGTCCTAAGAGGGCGCTGAGACTGACCCCGCCCGGGCCCCCGGAACGCCCCCGACGACCCGTTGCCGGCGGCTCCGGCGACCCGCTGACCCCGAGCCCGGCGACCCGTTGCGCCGGCCGCGTCCGGCCCGTCGCCCCGGCCCCGTCCGGCTGCGGGCGACCGGGGCCCGGCCTACGGTGGAGACGGTGTTCCGCGACGAGCCGGGAGCGAGCGATGGCCGGGGAGATCTCCTTCTTCGAACTGGGTGTGGGCGACCCCGACCGGGCGCGCGCCTTCTACGGCGGCCTGTTCGGCTGGGTCTTCGAGGCCGGGACGACCGAGGGCGGCGGCTACGCGATCCGCACCGAGGGCGCCCCCGGCGGCGTGCACGGCGGCGATCCGGGAGCCCGCCCGTACGTCTTCTTCCGTGTCGACGCCATGGACGCCGCGCTCGCCCGGGTGCGCGAACTCGGCGGCCGGGTGGACGAGACGGAGCTCGGCGGCGACGAGGAGACGGTCGCCCGCTTCGGACGCTTCCTCATCTGCGAGGACGACCAGGGATCGGCCTTCGGCCTCCACGAGCCCCCGCCCGCCCCCGGGCCGCCTGCCCCCTGAGCCGCACCCGCCCCCTGGCCCGCCCCCGCACCGTGAGCCCTGCGCCCGTGCCTCAGCCGACCCGGCGGTAGCGGCGCTCGGGGCGGCCCGTCCCCCCGTACCGCAGCGTCACCGCGGCCCGGCCGGTGTCCGCGAAGTACTCCAGATAGCGCCGGGCGCTGACCCGGGACAGCGACAGGGCCTCGGCGCACTCCGTGGCCGACAGGTCGCCCGGATGCTCCCGCAGGATCCGCTCCACCAGCTCCGCCGTGTGCGCGGCCAGCCCCTTCGGCAGCTCCCGGGAACCCGGCGGACGGGCCCCGAAGAGCTGGTCCACGTCCTCCTGGCGCGCTTCGTCCAGGTGCTCCAGCCGGGACCGCAGCGACGCCACATGACGGAGCTGCTCGTGCAGCGCGGCCTGGGTGAAGGGCTTGATCAGATAGTGCAGCGCCCCCGCCCGCAGCGCCGACCGCACCACGGCGGCGTCCCGCGCGGCGGTGATGAACAGGGCGTCCGCGCACCCCCGCCCCGGGTCGGCGGCCTCCGCGGCACGCAGCTCCCGCAGCACCGCGATCCCGTCCATGTCGGGCAGGTAGACGTCGAGCAGCACCAGATCGGGCCGCAGCCGCTCCGCGGCGCGCAGCGCCTCGCCGCCGCTGTGCGCCACCCCGGAGACCGTGAAGCCCTCCGCCTGGGACACATAGCGGCTGTGCAGCTTGGCGACCATGAAGTCGTCGTCGACCACCAGCACCTTCGTCACGCGGACACGCTAGGCGGCGACCACAACGACCACAACGTCCGTTGATTCCGGAAGAGAGACAGCTTCTTAACGTGCGGGCAACATGTGGGCCACCTCACAGGTCCCCACCACCGCTCACGAGAGGCGTACCCGTGCGATTGCGCACCCCCTTCGCCGTGCTCGGGGCCGCTCTGCTGGTGCTCGTCGCGCCCCCGCTGCTCACCACGGGCAGCGGCGACGGCACCGGTACTCGGATCCCCGGACTGCGCATCATGGTCCCCAACACCCCCGGCGGCGGCTACGACATCACCGCCCGCACCGCCGCCAGGAACGCCGAGGACGCCGGACTCAGCCACGGCATCGAGGTGTTCAACCTCCCCGGCGCGGGCGGCACCGTCGGCCTCGCCCGTCTCGCCGGCGAACGGGGCAACGGCAAGCTCGCCATGTCCATGGGCCTCGGGGTGGTGGGCGCGGTGCACACCAACAAGGCGCCCACCACCCTCGCCGACACCACACCGATCGCCCGGCTCACCGAGGAGCAGGACATCGTCGTGGTCGGCAAGGACTCCCCGTACCGGACCATCGACGAGCTGATCGCCGCCTGGAAGGCGGCTCCGGGCAAGCTCCCCGTCGGCGGCGGCTCCTCGCCCGGCGGCCCCGACCACCTCGCGCCCATGCTGATGGCGCAGGCCGCCGGGATAGCCCCCCGCTCCGTGAACTACGTGCCCTTCGACGGCGGCGGCGAACTCCTCGCCTCCATCCTCGGCGACAAGGTCGCCTTCGGCGTCTCCGGCGTCGGCGAGTACCTCGACCAGATCAGGTCCGGCGAACTGCGGCTGCTCGCCGTCACCGGGCCCGAGCGGGTGCCCGGGCTGGACGCGCCCACGCTGCGCGAGGCGGGACTCGACACCGAGTTCACCAACTGGCGCGGCATCGTCGCCCCGCCGGGGCTCTCCGACGGCGAACGCGACCGGCTGGTCGCCCTCGTCACCGAACTGCACGCCTCGAAGGAGTGGCAGGAGTCGCTGCGCACGAACGGCTGGGACGACGCCTTCCTGACCGGCGACAGGTTCGGCGACTTCCTCGCCGAACAGGACCGCAACGTCGACCAGGTGCTGAAGGAGCTGGGCCTGTGAGCACCCCCGAAAACCCCGGGACCCCCGAAAACCCCGGGACCCCCGGGACCCCGGAGGCCCCCGGGGCCTCCGGCACCCCCCGGACTCCCGGGACCCCCGACGCCCCCGGCACCCCCGGCGCCCCGCCGGCCGGGGCCGCCGCCTGGCTGCGCGAGCGCTCCGAACTCGGCGTGGGCCTGCTGCTCGCCCTCATCGGGATCCTCGTCCTCACCGACGCGTTCACCATGGACGTCGACATCGCCCAGCGCGGCCCCGTCGGCCCGCGGACCGTCCCCTTCGTCGTCGGCACCGGCCTCCTGGTCGTGGCCGCCCTGCTCACCGTCGACGTGCTGCGCGGCGGACGCGGGGAGGCCGAGGGCGGCGAGGACGTCGACCTCGCCGAGCCGGGGGACTGGCGCACCGTGCTGCTGCTGGCGGGTGTCTTCCTCGCCTTCGCCGTGCTCATCGGCCCGCTGGGCTTCCCCGTCGCGGGGGCGCTGCTGTTCTGGGGCTCGGCCTTCGCCCTCGGCAGCCGCCACCACCACCGCGACCCGCTGATCGCGGCGGTCCTCGCCGTCGTCACCTATGCCGTCTTCGACCGTCTGCTCGGCGTGCCCCTGCCCGGCGGCCCGCTCATGGGGGTGCTGTAGTGATGGACTCCCTCTCCTCGCTGATCGACGGCTTCGGCACCGCGCTCACCCCGGTGAACCTGCTCTGGGCCGCGCTCGGGGTCCTCCTCGGCACCGCGATCGGCGTCCTGCCCGGCATCGGCCCGGCCATGGCGGTCGCGCTGCTGCTGCCCGTCACCTACGGGCTGGAGCCGACCGGCGCGTTCATCATGTTCGCCGGCATCTACTACGGCGCGATGTTCGGCGGCTCCACCACCTCGATCCTCCTCAACACCCCCGGCGAGAGCGCCGCCGTCGTCGCCGCGCTCGAAGGCAACCCGATGGCCAAGTCGGGGCGCGGCGCGCAGGCGCTCGCCGCCGCGGCCGTCGGCCACTTCGCGGGCGGCATGATCGGCACGATCCTGCTCGTCGTGCTCGCCCCCACCGTCGCGGCCCTCGCCGTGGACATCGGCGCGCCCGACTACTTCGCCATCATGGTGCTCGCGTTCATCGCCGTGACCTCCGTCCTCGGCTCGTCCCGCATCCGCGGTCTCGCCTCGCTGCTCATCGGCCTGACCATCGGTCTCGTCGGCCTCGACCAGATGACCGGGCAGTCCCGGCTCACCTTCGGCTCGCTCCAGCTCGCGGACGGCGTCGACGTCGTCATCGTCGCCGTCGGCCTCTTCGCCATCGGGGAGGCCCTGTGGGTCGCCGCCCATCTGCGGCGCACCACGGGCGAGGCCATCCCCGTCGGACGGCCCTGGCTCGGCCGCGGGGACGTCCGGCGGACGTGGAAGGCCTGGCTGCGCGGACCGGTCATCGGCTTCCCGTTCGGCGCGATCCCGGCGGGCGGCGCCGAGATCCCGACCTTCCTGTCGTACGTCACCGAGAAGCGGCTCTCCCGGCACAAGGACGAGTTCGGCCGCGGTGCGATCGAGGGCGTCGCCGGGCCCGAGTCGGCCGCGTCGGCGTCCGCCGCCGGCACGCTGGTGTCGATGCTGACGCTCGGGCTGCCGACGACCGCGGTCGCCGCCGTCATGCTCGCCGCGTTCCAGCAGTACGGCATCCAGCCGGGACCGCTGCTCTTCGAGCGGGAGCCCGACCTGGTCTGGGGCCTCATCGCCTCCCTGTTCGTCGGCATGGTGCTGCTGCTCGCGCTCAACCTGCCGCTCGCGCCGGTCTGGGCGAAGCTGCTGAGGATCCCCCGGCCGTACCTCTACGCGGGCATCCTCTTCTTCGCCGCGGTCGGCGCGTACGCCGTGGGCGGCGAGGCGCTCGACCTGGTGATCCTGCTCGCCATCGGCGTGCTCGGCCTCGGCATGCGGCGCTACGGACTGCCCGTGCTGCCCGCCGTGATCGGCGTGATCCTCGGCCCGGCCGCCGAGCAGCAGCTCCGGCGGGCGCTCCAGATCAGCGACGGCAGTGTCACCGGGCTCGTCGACACACCGTTCTCGATCACCGTCTACGCCGTGGTCGTCGTGCTGCTGGCGTGGCCGCTGCTGAAGCGGACGCCGCTCCGGAAGGCGCTGTCGCGCCGGGGGAGCGCCGGCTGACCGGCCCGCACCAGGCCGTGAGCACCGGCCGACCGGCCCGGCACACGGCCCGGAACCCGTGAAGGGGCCCGGCACACGGCCCGGAACCCGTGAAGGGGCCCGGCACACCCCAATGTGCCGGGCCCCCGTCATGGCCGGCCCTCGCCGGGCGGGTACCGGGGGCCGTGCGGCCCCCGGCCCCGGGTTCAGGTGGCGAGGAGCCCGGTCAGCCCCTCGCCGCGGGCGAGGAGTTCGAGCCCGTCCAGGGCGCGCACCGCGGCCGCCGCCGCGTCCGGGTCCCGCTCCGCGAGCCCGCTCGCGGCGAACTCGTCCTCGTCCAGCCGCAGCACCTCGCCGCCGTCGGCGGACACCCAGAGGTCGAGGTCCAGGTCCTCCACCACGACCTCGTCGCCGGTGCGCACCGCGGGCCGGGTGATGTCGCAGTACCAGCCCTTGAGGGCGCCCGCGCCGGTGCGCACCTCCTTGACGGCGTACCACCGGTCGCGCCAGTAGTGCTCGGTGAACACGTCGCCCGGCTCGAAGCGCACGAAGCCGAAGTCGCGCACGCCGGGCGCGGCCCACGGCGCGCGGACCACGAGACGGGTGCCGTCGTCGTGGATCAGCCCGGCGGGATAGCGGATCTTGGTCGTGCCGGCCTTCACCAGCCGGACCACCACCTCAGCCGAGGCTCCGGACATGCCGCACCTCCGTGGCGCAGACCTCGTACCCGAACCAGGTGTTGATCGCCAGCATCGGCCCGTTGCCGGTGTCGTTGCTGGTGAACGCGTCCGTGAAGCCCGCGTCGCGGGCGCGCCGCAGCGAGTCCGTCTTCGCCAGCCTGGCGAACCCCTTGCCCCGGTGGGCGCGCACCGTGCCCGTCATCCCGCTGAGGTAGCGGGTGCCGCCGTCGGTCATCGCCGCGGTGAACGCCGCCACCTCGCCGTCCACCACGACCACCGTGGACAGCCCCCGGTCGAGCAGCGGGTGCTCCCAGGTGTGCCGGATCCAGTCGTCGTAGTCGGTGAAGTCCATGGAGATGTCGCCCGGTTCGTCGGACGTGGCCTCCGCGTCCGCCGCGAACATCGGCCGGGGGTCGTCCTCGTAGTCCGCCGCCGTCCGCAGCTCCACCCCGGCCGGCCGTGCCGGGAGCTCCGGGAGGGTGCCCGGCGCCAGGCCCAGGCGCTGGAAGTGCGCCGAACGGAGCGGGCGGTAGCCGTGCCTCCCGGCGAACGCCCGTGCCTCCGGCGTGTCCTGGACCCAGGAGTACAGCGACCGCGCCCCCTCGGCGGCCAGATGCTCCTCCGCCGTGCGGAGCAGCAGTCCGCCCGCGCCCCTGCCCCGGCGGGCGGGGAGCACCACGGGGCTGGCGAAGGAGAGCCCGGGCTCGGACGCGTCGTAGGCGATGCCGCTGTGCGTCATGCCGATGATCTCGCCGTCCTCCTCGGCGACCAGCAGCCGGTACTTCTTCGCGGGGTGTGCGGTCCGCACGTCGAAGAGCACCGCCGCGGCGGTGGTCACGTCGAACGGGAGCGCCGCCCGCCGCACCCGGGTCACGGCCTCGGCGTCCTCGGCGCGGAAGTCGCGCACGATCACAGTCATGGGGTCGCACGCTACGTCCCGCCGCGCGCCCCCGCCTCCCAATTTCCGGGCGGTGGGGGACAATCGGCCCGTGACGCCGAACTTCACCATCGATCCCGGGGGCGCGGACGCGCCGTACGAACAGCTCCGTGCCCAGATCGCCGGCCGGGCGCGCTCGGGCGCCCTCCCGGTCGGGCACCGGCTCCCGACGGTACGGGCGCTGGCGGAGGAGCTGGGCCTCGCCGCCAACACCGTGGCCAAGGCGTACCGGGCGCTGGAGGGCGACGGGGTGATCGAGACCCGGGGGCGCAACGGCACCTTCGTGGCGGCCGCCGGTGACGCGGCGGAGCGCCGGGTGGCCGCCGCGGCGGCCCACTTCGCGGCCGAGGCCCGCCGTCTCGGGGTGGGCGAGGACGCGGCGCGCGGTGCGGTGGAGGACGCGCTGCGGGTGGCGTACGGCAAGGACTGACGCCGCGGGGACGCGGGGGCGCCCCGCGGGGACGAGGCGGCCCCGCGGCGGCGGCGGCGTCGGCGGCAGCGGTGACGGTCCGCGGTCCTCGCGGACCGGCCGTACCGGCGTGGGGCGGCGGCGCGGGCCGTCAGAGGTACAGGCCGGCGTCCGCGCTCGTGCCGGGCGCCGGGACCGACGCCGGTGAGGTGCCCCGGCGCAGCGCGAACAGCTCCGCCAGGGTCGCCCCTTCGCGGCCGACGCCCTGCTCGGTGCCCAGCCAGGACACCGCCTCCGGCCGGGTCAGCGGCCCCACCTCGATACGGGCGAGGCAGCGGCCGGGGCGCACGACCGCGGGGTGGAGGCGTTCGAGGTCCTCGTTGGTGGTGACGCCCACCAGGACGTTGCGCCCCTGGCCGAGCAGACCGTCCGTCAGGTTCAGCAGCCGGGACAGGGCCTGGCCGGCGGTGTGGCGCGCCTCGCCGCGGATCAGTTCGTCGCAGTCCTCCAGCAGGAGCAGCCGCCAGCGGCCCTTCGCCGTCCCCTCGTCCTCGCCGATCGCGATGTCCATGAGGTAGCCGACGTCGTTGAAGAGGCGCTCCGGGTCCAGCACGCAGTCCACCTGGCACCAGTCGCGCCAGGACCGGGCCAGGGTCCGCAGGGCCGAGGTCTTGCCCGTGCCGGGCGGCCCGTGGAGCAGCAGCAGCCGGCCGGCGATGTCGTCGGGCGTCACCTTCATCAGCCGGTCCATCGCCCCGGCCACCGGCGCCGTGTAGTTGGCGCGGATCTCGTCCCAGGTGCCGGCCGCGATCTGCCGGGTGGTGCGGTGCGGGCCGCGCCGGGGCGAGACGTACCAGAAGCCCATGGTCACGTTCTCCGGCTGGGGTTCCGGTTCGTCGGCCGCGCCGTCGGTGGCCTGCTTCAGCACCTTCTCCGCCAGTTCGGAGCTGACCGCCGTCACGGTGACGTCCGCCCCCCGGTTCCACCGGGAGACCAGGACCGTCCAGCCGTCGCCCTCGGCGAGGGTCGCGCTGCGGTCGTCGTCGCGGGCGCTGCGCAGCACGGAGGCGGCGGGCGGCAGCAGTTCCGCGCCCGCTCGGACGCGGTCGATCGTCGAACTGTGCGAGTACGGCTGCTCGCCCGTGGCGAAGCGGCCGAGGAACAGCGCGTCGACGACGTCGGACGGGGAGTCGCTGTCGTCGACGTTCAGCCGGACCGGCAGTGCGTCATGGGGATTCGCGGACATACGGCACATGATCCGGCAGACCGTGCGCCGCCGCACCGTGTTTTGCCCGGAGCGGCATTGGCGGGAACCGGCCCCGGACAGCGCCCGGTTCGGACCGCTTGGCTCCACCTTGGGGGTCCTTGATCCAGGGGTCCCGACAACTCGTCAGTAACATCTTTGGCATGAACACTTCCTGTGCGGTGTGTCCACTGGTACGAAAGTGCCCGCAGAGATCCTGCGCACCGCCTGGGAGGTTCCATGAAGCTGTCCCGTCTCGCGGCACTTTCGTCCTCGATCGTCCTCGGTGCCGTACTCGCCCTCACCGGAGCGGGCACGGCACAGGCCGACACCTCGGCCGCCGCCCTCGACTACGTGGCCGTCGGCGACTCCTACTCCTCCGGTGTGGGAGCGGGCAGTTACGACAGTGCCAGCGGGGACTGCAAGCGCAGCACCCGCGCGTTCCCGAAGCTCTGGGCGGCGGCGAACGCCCCCTCCTCGTTCGCCTTCACCGCCTGCTCGGGCGCCCGCACCAACGATGTGACGGCCAACCAGCTCGGCCCGCTCAGCTCGGCCACCGACCTCGTCTCCGTCACCATCGGCGGCAACGACGCCGGCTTCGCCGACGTGATGACCACCTGTGTGCTCAACTCCGAGTCCACCTGCCTCAACCGGGTCGCGCAGGCCAAGGCCTACGTCGACAGCACCCTGCCCGCGCGCCTCGACTCGGTGTACAACGCGATCCGCGCCAAGGCGCCGTCCGCGCGCGTCGTGGTCCTCGGCTACCCCCGCTTCTACCAGTTGAACGGGAGCTGCGTCGCCGGTCTCAGCGAGGGCGAGCGGACCGCGATCAACGGTGCGTCGGACCACCTGAACGCGGCCCTGGCCAAGCGGGCCGCCAACCACGGCTTCACCTTCGGCAGCGTCGTGGGGACCTTCACCGGCCACGAGATCTGCTCGGGCTCCTCCTGGCTGCACAGCGTCAACTGGCTCAACATCGGGGAGTCCTACCACCCGACCGCGGCCGGCCAGTCGGGCGGCTACCTGCCCGTCCTGAACGCCAACGACTGACGCGCCACCGCACCGCCCCGCACGGCGGCGCCGCAGCCCGCCGGCTCCACGGCGCCGCGTCTCCACAGAACGACAGCACGACAGCACGACAGAACGACAGCGCCACAGCACCGCAGCACCACAGGCCCTGCCCGGCGTCACCCGCCGGGGCAGGGCCGTTCCGTTCCCGGGGCCCGCGGGCGGCCCGTGATCAGCCGCCCGCCAGCACCCACACCAGTGCGGCCAGCGCGACCACCAGCACGGCGATCCCGCCGGCCAGGACGGCCGTGGCGTGCCGGGGCCCCTCCTGGCCGTCCGGGGCTGGGGCGGTGTCCGGCGGGGTGCCGCCGGCGGGCTCCGGGGCCTCGCCGCCCGCCTCCGGCGGCGGGACCGGGGCGGACACCGTCCGCGCCGCGCCGGTCCGCTGTTTGCCGCCCGCGCTCGCCAGCCGCAGCCGGTGCTCCGCCTCGGCGGCCGTCATCCGCTCCGCCGGGTCCTGCCGCAGCAGCCCCTCGATCACCGGCGCCAGCGCCGGGCCCGCCCGGCCGGCCACCGCGGGCCCGTCCCCGGCCGGGTAGCGGCCCTCGACCGCCGTGAACAGCAGCGCCCCCAGCGACCACAGGTCCGACTCCGCGCCCGGCGCGTCCGCCGCGGCGGCGGCGGACGGGCCGAGCGAGCCCGCGGTGCCGGCCGCCGCGGCCATCCCGAAACCGGTCACCAGGATCCGGCCGTCGTTGGCGATCAGCACATTGCCGGGCTTCACGTCCAGATGGGCCACCCCCGAGGCGTGCGCCGCCCGCAGCCCGGCCAGCGCCTCGGCGCCGATGTGCGCCGCCCGCTCCGGCGGCAGCGGGCCCTCGCCCTCCAGCACCTCCGACAGCGCCAGCCCGCGGACCAGCTCCATGACGATCCAGGGCCGGCCGTCGTACGTGGCCACGTCGTGGACGGCCACGACGTTGCGGTGCGAGACGCGGCCGGCCGTCCGGGCGGCGTGCTCCAGCCGCCCGTGGAGCGCGCGGGCCGCCGCGGGGTCGCCGCCCCCGGGGCCGCGGACCTCCTTCACCGCCACGTCCCGCTCCAGCAGTTCGTCGCGGGCGAGCCACGCCACGCCCGTCACCCCCTCGCCGATCCGCCCGATCAGGCGGTAGCGCTCCGCAATTAGCCGGCCCGTACCCGGTGCTCCGCTCATGCCCTGCCCCCTGTCCGTCGTCCTCCCCGCGGGGGCCTCCGGGGCCCCGCGGCATTACCCAACTCGGGCGCGTACGCTGTGCCTTGAGGTGCGGTCAGCCGGTCGCGCCTTCGCGCCGGAACGATCCGGCGGTCCAACTCGCCCTGGAATCACTTGTATTCGGAGAGTAACCGTCAATCTCCGTACAGGTGTGGTGAATCATGCAGGCGGGATACACGGGTGTACCGCCGGGGCGATAGGGTTAACCTGCCCGGGCCGGGTATCTCGTACGGGTGGGGAGTGACATGGATCAGATAACAGTTCGGAGCAGGGCGCGTGTGCCTGCCATCACCTGCGGGAGCGGCGCGACCAGTTCGCGTCTGGACCGTCATCTCGCGGTGCTCGGCGGCCCCGCCGTCCCGCAGCGCGAAGCCGCCGAGGCGACGCTGCTCATGCGCGAGCTGACCTCGCGCGACGTGGCGCACCGGCGCCGGAGCAAGAGCGCCCGGGTCTCGCTGTTCGCCCCGCTGCGCAGGCTGCGCCGGTCCATCCTCGGCAGCCGCGGCTGACCCGACGGCGCACGTCCCACTCCCGGTACACGGCTTTCACGTCGGCACGCTCAGGCGACCACACCGTCCCGGCGCAGCGCGGCAGCGGTCTCTTCCGTCATCCCCAGGGCCCGCAGCAGCGCGTCGGTGTGCTCGCCGAGTGAAGGAATCGCGCCCATCGGCGCCGGGGCCCCGCCCGGCAGCGTGATGGGCGGCAGCAGCGCGCGCAGCGGCCCCGCCGGCGAGTCCACCTCCCGCCAGCGGTCGCGCGCGGCGAGCTGCGGATGCCCGGCCACGTCGTGCACCGTGCTGATCCGTGCGCAGGCGATGCCCGCCGCCTCCAGCCGCTCGACGGCCTCCGCCGCCGTCAGCGGGGCCAGCGCCCCGGCCACCACGGCGTCCGTCCGCTCCCGGTTCGCGGTGCGGGCCCGGTTGGTCGCGAAGTCGGGGTGGCCGGCCAGCTCCGGCCGCCCGATGACCTGTTCCGCAAGCCGCCGCCACTCCCGGTCGTTCTGCACCGACAGCAGCACCTGGCTCCCGTCGGCGGTGCCGTACGCGTCGTAGGGCGCGATCACGGCGTGCGCGAGCCCGGTGCGCGCCGGGGCCTCGCCCCCGTGCATCCCGTGGTGCAGCGGATGCCCCATCCACTCGGCGAGCGAGTCGAGCATCGACACCTCCACCGGCCCGCCGAGCCCGGTCGTGCCCCGCCGCAGCAGCGCGGCCAGCACACCGGAGAACGCGTACATCGCGGCGGCCACGTCGGCGGCCGGCACCCCCGCCTTGACCGCGTGCTCCGGCGTGCCCGTCACCGACACCAGGCCGGCCTCGCACTGGACGAGCATGTCGTAGGCGCGCTTGTGGGCGTAGGGGCCCTCGGGCCCGTAGCCGGAGATGTCGACGGCGACCAGCCGGGGGTGCCGCGCGCAGAGCGCGGCCGCGTCCAGCCCGAGCCGGGCCGCCGCCCCCTGGGCGAGGTTCTGCACGAACACGTCGGCGTCCGCCACCAGCCCGCGCACGATCTCCAGGCCGCGCGGGTCCTTGAGGTCCACGGCGATGGACTCCTTGCCCCGGTTGCACCAGACGAAGTGCGAGGCCAGCCCGCGCGCCGCGGTGTCGTACCCGCGGGCGAAGTCCCCGCCGTCCGGGCGCTCGACCTTGATCACCCGGGCCCCGAGATCGGCGAGCTGCCGGGTGGCGAAGGGCGCGGAGACGGCCTGTTCGACGGCGACGACGGTGATGCCGGCGAGCGGCAGCGGCTGGTGATCCATGCCGGTCTGCCTATCGCGCGGGACCCCCGCCTGTCACCCCCGCCATGCCCGCCGCACCGGCCGCGCCCGCCGCCCCCGGCCGCCGCACCGGCTCGCCCCCACCCCTCACAGCAGGGCGAACTGGCCGTCCGGGCCCTCCTCGTGGTGGTCCAGGACGGAGGCCGGGCGGCGGGCGGCGGAGGGCACCGGCAGGACGCCCGCCGCGCGCAGCTCGCCGGCCGTGATCCGGGGGCCCTCGCCCAGGGGCGCGAGGCGCGGGCGCAGTTCGGCGAGGAGCGCCAGGACGGTGATCAGCTCCAGCAGTTCGGACGTCCACTCCTGGAGCCAGCCGGCCGGGCGCACCGCCTCCAGCGTGCCCGGTTCCGCCGCCGCCGTGCGCCGGGCGAACCACAGGTCGAGCACCCGGCCGCCGCCCGCCTCGAACTCCCAGGCGCCCGTCGGTACGGGGGAGACACGGCCGCCGTCGCCGATCAGCAGGGCCTCCTCCCCGGGGTCGTACCCGAGCGTGCCGGGCCGCGGCGGCAGCGCCGCCCGGACGTAGGGGCGCCGGCCGCCCGGCAGCTTCGGCCGGGCGCCGCCGTCCGCGCCGCGGAGCAGGATCCCGGTCGCGGTGCGCCCGAGCGCGACGCCCCGCGCCCACAGCGCGGGGTCGGCGGTCAGCGGCACGGCGCACCCGGCGGGCGTGCCGGTCGCGGCCGCCACGCTCCAGCAGAGCAGGTCCTCCGCCGTCACGGGGTGCCCGTAGCGGGCGGCGAGCAGCGCGAGGAGTCCGGGCGCCACATTGGGCTCCTGCCCGCCGGGGCGGCGGTACAGCGGCCGGATCCGCCCCGGGCGGCCCGCCGGTGACCGCCCGTCGGGCAGCAGCGCGGTCACCACCAGGGCGGGACCGGTGTCCCCGGGGACGTGCCCCTGCTCGACGGCGAACCGCTGCCGCCCGTCGCGCACCCGCCACAGTTCGGGCCGGGCGGTGTCGATCAGCCGGTGGTCCGGTATCAGCCACTGCTCGTCGAACGCGCCGTGCAGCACCCGCACCGGCTCCGGGCAGCGGCCCTCCTCGCGGTCGATCCGCCCGGTGCCGCTCGGCTGCCCGGGCAACTGGGCCACCGTGCTGCGCGGGGTACGGGACCGGGTCGGGCGGAAGAGCCTCTCGCGCTCGCCGGGCTCCGCCCCGGTCAGCGCCTGCCAGCGGCCGCGCAGGGAACCGGCGTCGGGCGCCATCACCCAGTCGCGGCCGAGCCGCAGCGGGGCCACGGACCACGGCATCAGGTCGTCGAGCAGCGGCACGTCCCCGGGCGCCCGCGGGCGCCCCCGGGGTGCCGCCGCCCGCCGCCCGGCCGCCGCGCCGGGGGGCTGCCCGGCCTCGGGCGGGGACGTCGGATCGGACGGGATACGTGCGGTCACCGTCCGCATGCTACGGAAACGCCCCCGCCGTCCGCACCGGTGCGCCCCGCCGGCGGACGCGCCCCCGCGGGGCTCAGTCCGCCGCGTCCACGGTCACCGAGAAGGAGAACCGGTCGCCCCGGTAGCGGATCCGGGCCACGTCGACCACCCGGCCGTCGGCGTCGTAGGTGACGCCCGTGTAGTGGAGGATCGGGCTGAGCAGCGGGACGGAGAGGAGCCGGGCCGTCTCCGGGTCGGCGAGGCGGGCCTCGACGGTGTCCGTGATCCGGCTGATGCGGATGCCGAGCGCGTCCCGCAGCACCTTCGTCATCGGCCAGCGCTCCAGGTCCGCGAGGTCGACGCGGGCCGCGAGCTCGGGACGCAGCGCGTTCTCCGCCCAGTTGGTCGGTTCGCCGGTGTCGCCGTCGCGGCGCAGCCGCCGGAAGACGACGACCTCCGCGGTGTCCGGGAAGTGCTCCGCCAGATCGCCGGGGACCGGCTGCGGGCCGTGGCCGAGGACGGTGGTGCGCTCGCCGGACTGCTGGGCGACGATCGCGTCGATCGACCCCAGCAGCCTGCGGGGCGCGCCCCGGCGCGCCCCCGGCTCGATGAAGGTGCCGCGCCGCCGGTGGCGGCTGATCAGACCTTCCTCCTCCAGCTCCTTGAGCGCCTGGCGCATGGTCAGGACGCTCACCCCGTAGTGCTGGGCGAGCTGCTCCTCGGTGGGCAGCCGCAGGGACGCCTCGGGCGCTCGGCCCAGTATCGAGGCGCGCAGCGACTGCGAGACCTGGTACCACAGCGGCAGCTTGCGGTTCAGGACCAGCGAGTCGGGGGCGAAGGAGGTCACGGCATCTCCGTACACGGCATCTGGCTGTTACGGCCGGAAGTGGCGCTCAAGACCCTGCCACACGTTGTCGTACCCCTTCTGCAGGTGTGCGGCGCCGGCCGCCTGCGCGGTGGCGGTCACCGGCCAGCGGGTCTCGAACATGAACGCCAGGCCGTCGTCGATCCTCTGCGGCTTCAGCTCCGCGGCGCTCGCCCGGTCGAAGGTCTCCCGGTCGGGGCCGTGCGCGGACATCATGTTGTGCAGCGAGCCGCCGCCGGGGACGAAGCCCTCCGCCTTGGCGTCGTAGGCCCCCTCGATCAGGCCCATGTACTCGCTCATCACGTTGCGGTGGAAGTAGGGCGGGCGGAAGGTGTCCTCGCCGACCAGCCAGCGGGGGGCGAAGACCACGAAGTCCACCCCGGCGAGACCGGGGGTGTCCGAGGGCGAGGTCAGCACGGTGAAGATGGACGGGTCGGGGTGGTCGTAGGAGATCGTGCCGATCACATTGAAGCGCCGCAGGTCGTAGACGTAGGGCGCGTGGGTGCCGTGCCAGGCGACCACGTCGAGCGGGGAGTGGTCGTACGCCGCCGTCCAGAGGTTCCCGCAGAACTTGTTGACCACCTCGACCGGGCGCCCGGTGTCCTCGTAGGCCGCGACCGGGGCGAGGAAGTCCCGTGCGTTGGCGAGGCCGTTGGCGCCGATGGGGCCCAGCTCGGGGAGCTCGAAGGGCTGCCCGTAGTTCTCGCAGACGTAGCCGCGCGCGGTCTCGTCGAGGAGGTCGACGCGGAACCGGACGCCGCGGGGGATCAGGGCGACCTCGCCGGGGCGGACGGGCAGCAGGCCCAGCTCGGTCACCAGCAGCAGGCCGCCGTGCTCGGGGACGATCAGCAGTTCGCCGTCGGCGTCGGAGAACACCCGGTCCGTCATGGCGGCGTTGGCGTGGTAGAGGTGCACGGCCATGCCGGTGCGCTGGGCCGCGTCGCCGTTGCCGCCGAGCGTCCACAGGCCGGCCAGCCAGTCGGTGCCGGGGGCGGGCTCGGGCAGCGGGTTCCACCGCAGCCGGTTGGGGTCGGGCACGGTCTCGGTGAAGGGGGCCGTGCGCAGGCCGCCGTTGTCGGTGCGGACGAAGGCGGGGTGGGCGGCCGAGGGGCGGATCCGGTACAGCCAGGAGCGGCGGTTGCGGGCGCGCGGCTCGGTGAAGGCGCTGCCGCTGAGCTGCTCGGCGTAGAGGCCGAGGGGGGCGCGCTGGGGGGAGTTGCGCCCGTGCGGGAGCGCGCCGGGCACGGCCTCGGAGCTGTGCTCGTTGCCGAAGCCGGGGGAGAAGGACCCTTCGGTCAGTCCCCCGGCGGTCTTGCGCGCCTGTTCGATGCCGCTCATCGCCGCTCCATGATGTCTGCGTCAGCCGGTGCCGTGGCCGCCCACGAGCCCATTCCTATGCACCACCGTAGGATTGCAGGACGGGTCCGTCAACGGCATCGGCCCGGCATCATGGGGCGCGTGTCCCCGTCCCCTCTGCGCCGGGAGCCCGTCCAGCGGCGCAGCGCCGACCGGCTCGCCCGGATCCTGGACGCCTGCGCCGAACTCCTCGACGAGTGCGGCTACGAGGAGCTGTCCACCCGTGCGGTCGCGGAGCGCGCGGGCGTCCCCATCGGTTCCGTCTACCGCTTCTTCGGCAACAAGCGCGCCCTGGCCGACGCGCTGGGCCACCGCAACCTCGACCGCTACGCCGAGCGCATCGCCGCCCGCCTCGGACCGCCGGGCGAGGGCGACTGGCGCGCGGTCGTGGCGGTGGTGCTCGACGAGTACCTGGAGATGAAGCGCACGGTGGCCGGGTTCACCCTGATCGACTTCGGCGCGCAGGTCCCGCTGGGGGCGCCCGTCACCGGCGTGAACAGCGAGGTCGCCGACCGGCTGAGCGGACTGCTCGCCGCCCAGGTGGGGCGCCCGGAGGACGAGGAGCTGCGCCGGGCGGTGCTGGTCGCCGTCGAGGCGGCCGACGCGCTGCTCCAGCTCGCCTTCCGGGCGGACCCGGCCGGGGACGAGCGCATCGTCGCGGAGACCCGCCGCCTGGTCGGGGCCTACCTCGCCCAGGTGCTGGACCCCTGACCGCCCGGCGGCCCCGTGGCCCGGGGAACCGGGCGCGTCAAGGCCCTGCCGCGCATGCCTACCGGTCGGTATGCTGCCCGGGACGGCATGCCACCGCCCCCGGGAGGACCTGTGTCCAGCTCCGCAGCCGACGCCCCGACGACCGAGCCCGCACCGCCCGCACACGGCGGGGGCGACGGGGCGGCGAAGGCCCCGCCCGCCGCCAGGACCGCTCCGCCGGCACCCGGGGCGGGCCCCGGCACCCGGACCGCGCTGCGCATCTGCCCCCTCTGCGAGGCCACCTGCGGGCTCACGCTCAGCATCGAGGGCACCCGTGTCACCGGGGTGCGCGGGGACCGCGACGACGTCTTCAGCGAAGGCTTCATCTGCCCCAAGGGCGCCTCCTTCGGTGAACTCGACGCCGACCCCGACCGGCTGCGCACCCCCCTCGTACGGGAGGACGGGGAGCTGCGCGAGGCGAGCTGGCAGGAGGCGTTCGACCTCATCGCCGCCCGCGTCCGCCCGCTGGTCGAGGAGCACGGACCGGACGCCGTCGGCCTCGTCCTCGGCAACCCCAACGTTCACACCATGGCCGGCGGCCTCTACCCGCCCGTGCTGCTCGGCGCCGTGCGCACCCGCAACCTGTTCACCGCCTCCACGCTCGACCAGATGCCCAAGCACGTCTCCAGCGGACTGCTCTACGGCAGCGCCGTCGCGATCCCCGTCCCCGACCTGGACCGCACCGACCATCTGCTGCTCATCGGCGCCAACCCGCTGGAATCCAACGGCAGTCTGTGCACCGCGCCCGACTTCCCCGGCCGGCTGAAGGCACTTCGCCGCCGGGGCGGCACCCTCACCGTGGTGGACCCGCGGCGCACCCGCACCGCGCGGCTCGCCGACCGGCACGTCGCCATCCGCCCGGGCACCGACGCGCTGCTGCTCGCCGCGCTGGCGCACGTGCTGTTCGCCGAAGGGCTCACCGCCCCCGGCCGCCTCACCGAACTGGCCGAGGGCATCGACGACGTCGAGGCCGCCCTGGCCGGCTTCACCCCCGAGGCCGTCGCCGCCGCCTGCGACCTGGACCCGGACGACATCCGGACCATGGCCCGCGAACTGGCCGCCGCCCCCACCGCCGCCGTCTACGGCCGCATCGGGAGCTGCACCGTCGAGCACGGCACCCTGGCGAGCTGGCTCATCGACGTGCTCAACGTCCTCACCGGCAACCTGGACCGCCCCGGCGGCGTCCTCTTCCCGCTCTCCGCCACCGACCGCGCCCCCCGCCCCGCGGCCCCCGGCAAGGGCTTCGCCCTCGGCCGCTGGAGCAGCCGGGTCTCCGGCCGCCCCGAGGCGAAGGGCGAACTGCCGATGGCGGTCCTCGCGGAGGAGATCGAGACCCCGGGCGAGGGCAGGATCCGCGCCCTGGTCTCCATCGCGGCCAACCCCGTGCTCAGCGCCCCGGACGGCGACCGCCTCGACCGGGCGCTCGACGGCCTGGAGTTCATGGTCAGCGTCGATCCGTACCTCAACGAGACCTCCCGCCACGCCGACGTCGTCCTGCCCCCGCCGCCGCCCGCGCAGAGCGCCCACTTCGACTTCGCGTTCAACGCCCTGGCCGTGCGCAACCAGGTCCGCTTCACCCCCGCGGCCGTGCCGCTGGAGGAGGGGCTGATGGACGAGTGCGAGATCCTCGCCCGGCTGGTCCTCGCCCTCTCCGGCATGCACGGCGCCGACCCGTCGGCGGTCGACGACATGGTCATCGGCGCCGCCCTGGCCAAGGCGGTCGCCGACCCGCACTCCGCCGTCCACGGCCAGGACCCGGCGAAGCTGGCCGCCGATCTCACCGGCGGCAGCGGGGCGGAGCGCCGGCTCGACATGATGCTGCGCCTCGGGCCCTACGCGCTCACCCTGGAGGACCTCGTCAAGAGCCCCCACGGCATCGACCTCGGCCCCCTGCGCCCCCGGCTGCCCGAGATCCTGCGCACCCGCAGCGGACGCGTCGAACTGCTGCCCGGCCCCGTCGCCGACGATCTGCCGAGGCTGCGCGAGGCGCTCGGCGCACGGCCCGCCGCGCTCGTCCTCGTCGGCCGCCGCCATCTGCGCTCCAACAACAGCTGGCTGCACAACGTGCCCGCGCTGAACGGCGGTTCCAACCGCTGCACCCTCCAGGTCCATCCCGACGACGCGGCCCGCCTGCGGCTCGGCGACGGCGACACCGCCAGGGTCACCGGGGACGGCGGGAGCGTCGAGGTGCCCGTGGAGATCACCGACGAGGTCCGCAGGGGAGTGGTGAGCCTGCCCCACGGCTGGGGTCACGACCGCTCCGGCGTCCGCCTCTCCGTCGCCTCCGCCCGCCCCGGGGTCAACGTCAACCAGCTCCTCGACGGTTCGCGGACCGACCCGATGTCGGGCACCGCGGTGCTCAACGGCTTCCCCGTGGAGGTGGCCCCGGTCTGAGGCCGCTCCCGCGCGCCGCCGGCCCTGTCGCGCGGCGAGGAGCTTGTGCGCTCAGGTGTCCCCGCGCCGCGGCCGTCCCGCTGAGCTGGGGTTCTGCTCGTATTGCTCACGTGTCAACACCTTGTTAACGGCAAATCATGGCACCTAACGTCGTCCGGGCCGCCGCCTCCCGGTGGAGTTCAAGGGTGAACGTTAGGTGTCCTGAATGCTGACAATCCTCGGCTTCACCATGATCGCGACCTTCCTGGTCCTGATCATGATGAAGAAGATGTCGCCGATCGCGGCGCTGGTCCTGATCCCGGCCCTCTTCTGCGTGATCGTGGGCAAGGGCGCCCACCTCGGGGACTACGTCCTCGAAGGCGTCGGCAATCTCGCCCCCACGGCCGCGATGCTGATGTTCGCGATCGTCTACTTCGGCGTGATGATCGACGTCGGCCTCTTCGACCCGATCGTCCGCGGCATCCTGCGCTTCTGCCGGGCCGACCCGCTGCGGATCGTGGTCGGCACGGCGCTGCTGGCCGCGATCGTCTCCCTGGACGGCGACGGCTCCACCACCTTCATGATCACGGTGTCGGCGATGTATCCGCTCTACAAGCGGCTCGGCATGAGCCTGGTCGTGATGACGGGTGTGGCCGCGACGGCCAACGGCGTGATGAACACCCTGCCCTGGGGCGGCCCCACCGCCCGTGCCGCCACCGCCCTCAAGCTGGACGCGGGGGACATCTTCGTCCCGATGATCCCGGCGCTCGGCGTCGGCCTCCTCTTCGTGATCGGCCTCGCCTACGTCCTCGGCCGCCGTGAGCGCAAGCGCCTCGGCTACCTCTCGCTGGACGAGGCGCTGGAGCCGCGGAGCGAGACGGTGCTGGTCAAGGCCGGCGGCCCGGGCACCGCCGCCGGCACGGCGACCGGCGGCACCCCCGCCACCGGCGGCCCCGCCGACGCGGGCGCGGGCGTGGACGGCGGCGAAGGGGACACCGCCGAGGAGGAGTTCCAGGGGCTCGACCCGAACCGGCCCACCCTGCGCCCGAAGCTGTACTGGTTCAACGCGGGCCTCACCGTCGCCCTGCTGGCCTCCATGATCATGGAGCTGCTGCCCATCCCGGTGCTGTTCCTGCTCGGCGCCGCGCTCGCCCTCACCGTCAACTACCCCTCGATGACGGACCAGAAGGCACGGATCGCCGCCCACGCGGACAACGTCCTGAACGTCTCCGGCATGGTCTTCGCCGCCGCCGTCTTCACCGGTGTCCTCACCGGCACCGGGATGGTCGAGCACATGGCCGACTGGCTCGTCGGCGCCATCCCCGAGGGCATGGGCCCGCACATGGCCGTCGTCACCGGCCTCCTCAGCCTCCCGCTGACGTACTTCATGTCCAACGACGGCTTCTACTTCGGCGTGCTGCCGGTCCTCGCCGAGGCGGGCGCCGCCCACGGGGTCTCCCCGCTGGAGATCGCCCGCGCCTCCCTCGTGGGGCAGGCCCTGCACATGTCCAGCCCGCTGGTCCCGGCCGTGTACGTGCTGGTCGGCATGGCGAAGGTCGAGTTCGGCGACCACACCCGGTTCACCGTGAAGTGGGCCGCCCTCACCTCGCTGGTGGTCCTCGGCGCCGGCATCCTGTTCGGAATCATCTGAGATGACGTCCTCCCGGGGCTGGCTGCTGCGCCTCGTCATCGCGTTCGCCTTCGCGCAGGGCGCGGTGTCGATGGCGCGGCCCGCCGTCTCCTACCGGGCCCTCGCGCTCGGTGCCGACGAGCGCGCCATCGGCGTCATCGCCGGTGTCTACGCCCTGCTCCCGCTGTTCGCGGCGGTGCCGCTCGGCCGCCGCACCGACCACGGCCGGTGCGCCCCGCTGCTGACCGCCGGGGTGGTCCTGATCGCCGGGGGCTGCGCACTCGGCGGCACGGCGGGCTCCCTCGGCGCCGTCGCGGCCTGGAGCGGACTGACCGGCCTCGGCCACCTCTGCTTCGTGATCGGCGCCCAGTCGATCGTCGCCCGCCGGTCCGCCCCCGCCGAACAGGACCGCAACTTCGGGCACTTCACCATCGGCGCCTCCCTCGGCCAGCTCGCGGGCCCGCTCGCCGCGGGCGCCGTGATCGGCGGCGACATGGCGCGTACGAGCGCGCTCGCCCTCTACGGCTCCGCCGCGGTCGCGGCCGCCGCCCTCACCGCGATGTGGCGGATCGAGGCCCGGCCCCGCCCCGTGCCCCGCGCCGAGCGGGCCAAGGTGCCCGTCCGCGGCATCCTGCGCACCCGTGGGGTGCCCGCCGGGATCTTCGTGAGCCTCGCGGTGCTGTCGGCGACCGACATCCTCACCGCCTATCTGCCCGTGGTCGGCGAACAGCGCGGCATCGAGCCCGCCGTGGTGGGCGTGCTGCTGTCGCTGCGGGCCGCCGCCACCATCGCCTGCCGGCTGGTCATGGGCCCGATGCTCCGGCTGATGGGCCGGACCGCGCTGCTCGCCGCCACCTGTCTCACCGGTGGCCTGCTGTGCGCGGCCCTCGCCCTGCCGGTGCCGCTGTGGGGGCTGGCGGCGATGCTCGCCGTGCTCGGCTTCTGCCTCGGGGTCGGGCAGCCGCTGTCGATGACGACCGTGGTGCGCGCGGCGCCCGAGCAGGCGCGGTCGACGGCGCTGGCGCTGCGGCTGACCGGCAACCGCCTCGGGCAGGTGGCGGCGCCCGCCGGGGCCGGGCTGGTCGCCGGAGTGGCGGGCGTGGCCGCGCCGTTCGTGGTGCTCGGGGTGCTGCTCGCGGCCTCGGCGGGGGTGGCGGTGCGGGCCGCCCGCCCGGCCCGCCCGAAGCGGCCGCGGGGCGCCCCGGCGGCAGAGCCGGCCGCGGATCGGGGGGACGCCCCGTCGCCCGGTCGGCACACGTCCGGTATCGGCTAGTCAGGGCATATCTGACATCGTTTCAGCGATTCGAGGCTTTGCGGCCCCCGATCTGTGACATCTAGTCAGGCGATCGCCTGATCAGTATGACAATCAGATCGGCTTGAAGGAGCCCCGCATGCCCTCCACCGCATCGTTCCGCGCCCACCGCCTCCGTCCCGCCGCGGCCGCCCTCGCGACGCTCGCCGTCGCCGGGGCCACCCTGGCCGGCGCCACGCCGGCCCTCGCCGCCCCGGGCGACAGCGGTGACCTGAAGGTCCACCGCGCGGGGGTGCCCCACTGGAACACCCAGGACGACCTGAAGGTCTGCAAGTTCAGCCTCTCGGCGTTCAACTTCGAGACCGTCCCGCTGCTCACCTGGGCCATCGCCCCCCAGCCGCCCACGCCGACCGGCCCGACCCTGTCCGGCAGCCTCACGCTGATCGCCGGCCGCGGCCACACCCCGGAGTACAGCCTGCCGGAGGGCGAGTACCGGCTCACGTGGACCTTCACCGGCGGCGTCGCCAAGCAGAAGGTCTTCCAGGTCACCTGCCCCGACGACAAGAAGGGCACCCCGGGCGGGCGGGGCGAGCGGCCCGACAACGGCAACGAGGACCGTACGGCGGGCTCCGGGCAGGACGACAAGTGGGAGCAGCCGTCCGGCGCCGTGCCCGCGGGCGGCGGCGGCATGGCGGGCACCGGCGGCGACAGCGGTTCCGGGGTCGGCGCGACGCCCGTGGTGGCCGGCACCCTCCTCGCGGGTCTCGCGGGCCTGATCGTCGTCCGCCGGGCACGCCGCCGTGTCCATGGCGCAGCGTAACCTCCCGAGCCGCCGACCCCAGCCCCCCGCGCGTCCCCGGCGCCGCCGTCGCGGACCGAGTCGCGCCTGCCGCCTGACCATCACGCTCAGCGTGACGGCGACCCTGGTGACCGGCCTCGTCCGGGCGTGCGACAGCACGCCTCCGGACGGGGCGGGGGCGGCCGTCACCGTGGCGGCCGGCGCGCCGGCCAGGATCGAACTCCCGCCGCTCACCACGCGGGTGGCGAGCCCGCCCGCCCGGCGGACACCGTCCCCCCGGGCCACGCAGGCGAAGCCCCGGCCGGAGCGGCCGAAGCCCTCGGCGTCACCCGCGGGCACCGGGCGGAGCACCTCCGCCGCCCGGCCCGCCTCCCGGGACGGAAAGGGCGGCGGCACCCGGGCGCTGCCGCCGTCCCCGGCCAAGCGCCTGGTCATCCCGAAGCTCACCATCGCGTCCCCGGTCACCCAACTCGGCCTCGACGAACGGGGAGCGCTCACCGCGCCGCCGGTCGACGACCCGAAGCTGGTGGGCTGGTACGGACTGGGCCCGGCGCCCGGCGAGGCGGGCACGGCCGTCGCGGTCGGGCACCGGGACACCAGGACCGGGCCGGCCGTCTTCCTCAATCTGGGCATGCTCAAGCCCGGGGACAAGGTGAACGTGCTCCGCGAGGACCGCCGCACGGCGGTGTTCACGGTGGACAAGGTCCGCACCTTCACCAAGGAGAAGTTCCCCGACAAACAGGTCTACGGCAGCACGGGACGCCCCGAGCTGCGGCTGCTGACCTGCGGCGGGTCGTTCGACAAGAAGCGCGGCTACTCGGCCAACGTGGTCGTCTTCGCGCATCTCACGGACGTCCGCCAGGTCTGACCACACGTGGGGCCGGCCCGTCACGGGCCGGCCCCGCGGGCATGCCCGGACCGCCCGCCGGCGAGGCCCGCGCCCCCGGCCGCCCGTGCCGGACGCATGTGCCCCAACTGCCCCCGGCGAAGGGCTGTTTCCGGCCGTTCCGGGTACGGCGGCAAGTGAGCGGACAGTGCCTCAGATGTCCGTTCGCCGACCTTTCGCGCGATGTATTCCCTGATCGCACACCGTGGGCTAACTTCTGGCCTCTCGGCTGCCTTCCTCACTCCCGGGCGGGACCCCTATGACTCGCGCCATCGCTCTGCACAACGTCAGCAAGAGATACGGGCGGAACGCCCGTGCCGTCGACCGGCTCTCCCTCTCGGTGGAACCGGGCGAGTTCCTCGTGCTGCTGGGCCCGTCCGGGTGCGGGAAGTCGACGGTGCTGCGGATGATCGCGGGCCTGGAGGACATCACCGAGGGAGAGTTGCTGCTGGACGGCGAGTACGCCAACGACGTCCCGCCGCGCGAGCGCGACATGGCGATGGTCTTCCAGAACTTCGCCCTCTACCCGAGCATGACCAACCGCGAGAACATCGGCTTCCCGCTCAAGCTGGAGAACCCGCGCGCCGACCGCAACCCCCGGGTCGAGGCCACCGCCCGGATGCTCGGCATCGAGGACCTCCTCGACCGCCTCCCCGGCCAGCTCTCCGGCGGCGAGCGCCAGCGCGTCGCGATGGGACGCGCCATCTCCCGCCGCCCCTCCGTCTTCCTGATGGACGAGCCTCTGTCCAACCTCGACGCCAAGCTCCGCAACCACCTGCGCGCGGAGATCGCCCGCCTCACCGCCGAACTGGGCGTCACCACCGTCTACGTCACCCACGACCAGGCCGAGGCGATGTCCCTCGGCGACCGGGTCGCCGTCATGCGCGGGGGCGTGCTGCAACAGGTGAGCAGCCCGCGCGAGACCTACGCGCTGCCCGCCAACGTGTTCGTCGCCGCCTTCATCGGCACGCCCCGGATCAACCTGCTCCAGGCCGTCGTCCACGCGCCGCTGGACGGGCGGATGTCGATCGACCTCGGCCGGCAGCGGCTGCCGCTGCCCGAACCGCTCAGCCCCGACCACCAGTTGCTCCGCATCCAGCAGGGGCGCCAGATCATCGTCGGCCTGCGGTCGGAGGCCGCCCGCATCGCGCCGCCCAGCCAGGCCCGCCCCGGCGAGGTGGCCCTCACCGGGCTCGTCGAGCACATGGAGTACCAGGGGCACGAGGCGCTGGTGCACTTCAACACCGGCTCCCGGCCCGCGGTCGTGCCCGACTTGGAGGCCTCGCGGCCGCAGACGCCCGGCCGCAGGCGCCGCGAGGGCGGCCCGGGCGTGCTGGCCCGGCTCAAGGAACGCGCCGTCTCCCAGGTCACCGGCCCCGTCGCGGTGCTCGACGCCCCCGACGTCGCGGCGCCCGACGAGCGCCGGGCCGTCGCACCGAGCGACCTGGTGGTGCGCACCGGGCCGGACGTGCGGCTGCGCCCCGGCGCCCAGGTGCCGCTCCTCGTCGACCTCGCGCACCTCTACGTCTTCGACCACCTCGGCCGCCGGATCTGCCCGACCCCGGCGGACGTGCCCGGCCTGGAGGTCTGAGGACCCCCGCCCGCCCCCGCCCGCGTCACGCCGGGGCGGGGCCCGGGGTGCGCAGGGCGAGCATGGCGACGTCGTCGTCGTTGTCGCGGGGGCGCACCTCGTCCAGCAGGGAGTCGCAGAAGGCGTCCAGCGGCCGGTGCGCGAAGGAGGCCGCGTGCCGGCGCAGCCGGTCCAGGCCGTCGTCGATGGCGTGCCGCGGGGACTCCACCAGACCGTCCGTGTAGAGCAGCAGCGTGGACCGGGGCGGCAGCACGGTGACGGCCTCCGGCCGGGCCCGGTCCAGCCCCGTCCCGAGCAGGATGCCGTGGGCCTCGTCGAGATAGCGGGCCCGGCCGTCGTGGGTGACGAGCAGCGGCGGCGGGTGGCCGCCGTTCGTCCAGTGCAGCCGCCAGCGGCCGTCGTCGCCGGGGGCGATCCTGGCCAGGATCATGGTGGCCATCGGGACCTCGGCGATGTGCATCACCGCCTCGTCGAGGCGGGTGACCACGGTGCCGGGCGCCGCCCCCGGGTCGGACCAGGCGAAGGCCCGCAGCATGTTGCGCACCTGCGCCATGCCGGCCGCGGCGTCGAGGTCGTGCCCGACGACGTCTCCGATGACCAGCGCGTGGCCGTGGCCGGCCAGCGCGAAGGCGTCGTACCAGTCGCCGCCCACCGAGGAGGCGTGCGGGGCCGGCACGTACCGCGAGGTCATCTCCAGCCCGGGCAGGACGGGGAGCTGCGGCAGCAGATGGCGCTGCATCGTCTCGGCGACCTTGAGCTGCCGCTGGTACAGGCGGGCGTTGTCCAGCGCCAGGCCCGCCCGGCGGGTGAGGTCCTCCAGCAGCGGCAGGTCGGCCGGGGTGAAGGCGTCGCGGCGCTGCGAGCGGCCGAGGGTCAGGGCGCCGAGCATGTCCCGCAGGCCCCGGATCGGCGCGATGGCCGCGGAGTGCATGCCCGTGACGGCGAACAGGCGCTGCTGCTCGACGGCGATGCCCGAGTCCGGCGGCCCCTGGTAGGTGGCCGGACCGGCGAGCGTGGAGGCCGCGCCGCGCAGGGCGCGCGACAGCGGCATCGGGGACTCCGCCGGCACCGGGGGCATCGGCCCCTGGAGGTCGCTCCGCTCGATCAGGATGCCGTCCTTGTGCTCCACCACCAGGACACGCCGCACCTCGTCGCGCTCGGTGAGGAGGTCGACCACCGCCCAGTCGGCCAGCCGCGGCACCGTCAGGGCCGCCAGCCGGTGCAGCGCCTCGTCCGCGTCCAGGGTGGACGTGAGCCGGGTGGTCGTCTCCGCGAGCAGCGACAGGCGGTCCAGTTCGGTGAGCGGCGCCGCGTACCCGGCCCCGCCCGGGGGCGGGGCCTCCTGGGGCTGCTCGTACAGCAGTGCCAGGGCGCCGGTGGTGGCGGCGCCCGGTGCGCAGGGGGTGACCAGCCAGGACAGCCGGATCAGCGTGCCGTCCCCGCGGGCGAACCACTCGGCGTCGCCGTGCACGGTCCCCTGGGTGAGCAGCGCCTTGCGCATCAGACAGCGGCTGCGCGGCAGCGCGTGCCCGTGCTCGTCCCGGTGCAGCAGGTCGTGGGAGTCCTGGCCGACGAGGGCGGCCGCGTCGTGGCGCAGCAGGCGCAGGGCCGCGGTGTTGGCCGCCAGGATGCGGCCGTCGCCGTCGACCACCACGGCCGAGGCCGTCATGCTTTCCAGGCTCCGGCCCAGCAGGGCCGCCGAGAGCGCCCCCGCCCCGGACACCGGGAGGCCCGCCGTGCCCGGAACGGCCATATCGTCCATGTCCCTCCTCCGTCTGGACGCGCACCTCACTCTGGGTTCCCCGGCCGGGCCGTGGCAAGCCTCGAAGCCGCCCGATGTGCCCGGGCCCGCGCCGCCGCGGGCGTCCCGCTTGACCTTGACACCGTGCCAAGCCCTTCACTGTCGGCGAGGAGGTGGTCCCCATGACCCTGCCGACACCCGGCACCCAGGCCGTCCCGGACACGGACGCCCCGACCGTCCCGGACGGCGGCACCCCGGCCGTCCCGGTCACGGACACGACGGCGCGCGCCCGCCGGGGGCTGACGGACGACCGGGCCTCGGTGCGGCTGCGCGCCGCGATGGCCGTCGGCGCGTCCCCCGACGAGGCGCTCGTCGCCACCCTGATCGCGCGCTGCGGAGCGGAACCCGACTTCCAGGTCCGCGAGGCCCTCACCTGGGCCCTCACCCGCCACTCCCCGTCCGCGACGCTCCCCGGGCTGCTCGGCGAACTCCGCTCGGAGCGGGCGCAGGCGCGGAGCCAGGCGCTCCACACCCTCTCCAAGATCGGGGACCGCCGGGCCTGGCCCGCCGTCACCCGGGCGCTGCTGTGCGACCCGGACGACGAGGTGGCGCGCAGCGCCTGGCGGGCGGCCGTCGTCCTGGTGCCCGGGGGCGAGGAGCCGGGGCTGGCCGTCGTGCTCTCCACCCAGCTCGGACGCGGCGAGCGGGAGACGCAGCTCAGCCTCAGCCGCGCGCTGACCGCGCTCGGCGAGGTGATCCTCCCCGTCCTGCGCGCTGCCATCATGGGAGCCGACCCTGGTGTGCGAGCGCACGCCATGGCTACCGAACGCCTGCTGCGCGATCCGGACGCCGGCTTCGGCTGGGCGATCGAGGAGGCGAAGCGGATCGTGGCCCTCGGCGGGAGCGGCCCGGAAGGGTGACGGACGGTGTTGATCGGTGAGGTGGCCCGGCGGTCCGGGGTCAGCGCCCGGATGCTTCGGCACTACGAGTCGCTGGGCCTCGTCCGGCCGTCCGACCGCAACGCCGCCGGCTACCGGGAGTACTCCGCCGACGACATCCGGCGGATCTTCCACATCGAGAGCCTGCGGTCGCTCGGGCTCTCGCTGCGCGACGTCGGGCGGGCGCTCGACGATCCCGGCTTCGCCCCCGGCGCACTCGTCGACGATCTCATCCGCGGCACCCGGGAGCGCATCGCGGCCGAGACGGAGCTGCTGACCCGGCTCTCCCGCATCGGCGCGACGGAGCCCGCCGGCTGGGAGGACGTCCTGCGCACGGTGGCGCTCCTCCAGGCGCTGGGATCCGCCGGCGCGGGGAACCGGCAGCGCGCGGCGCTGTCGACGGCCGAGGAGGCCCCGGTGCCGGTGTCCGCGCTGGCCGAGGCGGCGCTGCGGGAGGCGGACCCGTACGTCGCCGGGGCCCTTCGGTGGGCGCTGGCGCGGGAGGGCGGAAGCGCGTCGGCGGCGCTGGCGGAGGGCCTCGCCTCACCGGTGGCCGCGGTGCGCGAGCGGGCCGTCCGGGCGCTCGCCGCGATGCCGGACGAGGCGGCGACCGCCCTGCTGCGGGAGGCCCTCGGCGGTCCCGACGACACGGTCCGCCCGATCGCGGCCCTGGCGCTCGGGGCCCGCGGGGCCACCGAAGCGGTCCCGGTGCTCGTGGAGCTGGTGGTGGCGGGGACCAACGACGTCGAAGCAGCCGACACACTGCACTCCCTGGCGACCTCGCCCGCGGCGGCGGACCGCGTCGCGGCCGCCCTCGTCCGGCGGCTCGACGGCCGCGCCGGCGACCCGGGGGCGCGCCGGCGGGTGGCGCAGGCGCTCGCGGACATCCCCGGCCCCTCGGCCGACCGCGCTCTGCGGGAGCTGGCGCGGGACGCGGACCGCGGGGTCGCCGTCACCGCGGAGTACGTCCTCGGCCGGCGCGACGCCCGGCGGGACGGCACCGCGTAGCCTCCGCCACACCGCCCGGACACCCCTGGCGCAGGAAAACTAACACCGCTAGTTTGGGGTGCGAGACGACCGCGACGCGTGGAGGAGTGCGATGAAGGCCCACGACGGCATGTACATCGGCGGCCGGTGGCGGCCCGCCATCGGCACGGACACCATCGCGGTGGTGAACCCCGCCGACGAGCAGGTCATCGGCGAGGTGCCCGCGGGCACGGCCGAGGACGTCGACGCGGCCGTGCGCGCCGCCCGCGAGGCGTTCCCCGGCTGGGCGGCCACCCCGCCCGCCGAGCGCGCCGCCCTGCTCGGCGCGCTGCGCGACGAACTCGGCCGCAGGACCGAGGAGATCGCCGAGACCGTCACCGCCGAACTCGGCGCCCCGCCGGCCCTCGCGCTCGCCGTCCACGCCTCGCTGCCGGTCGTGGTCGCCGGGACCTACGCCGAACTCGCGGGCTCCTACGCCTTCGAGGAGAAGCTCGGCACTTCGACCGTGCTGCTGGAGCCGGTCGGCGTCGTCGGCGCGATCACGCCCTGGAACTACCCGCTCCACCAGATCGTCGCCAAGGTCGCCCCCGCGCTCGCCGCCGGCTGCACCGTCGTGCTCAAGCCCGCCGAGGACACCCCGCTGACCGCCCAGCTCTTCGCCGAGGCGGTGGACGCGGCCGGCATCCCCGCCGGGGTCGTCAACCTCGTCACCGGACTCGGCCCGGTCGCCGGACAGGCGCTCGCCGAGCACGAGGGCGTCGACCTGGTGTCCTTCACCGGCTCCACCGCCGTCGGCAGCCGGATCGGCGCCGTCGCGGGCGCCGCGGTCAAGCGGGTGGCGCTGGAACTGGGCGGCAAGTCCGCCAACGTCATCCTGCCGGGCGCCGACCTCGCCAGGGCGGTCAACGTGGGCATCGCCAACGTGATGTCCAACTCCGGCCAGACGTGCAGCGCCTGGACCAGGATGCTCGTCCACCGGGACCACTACGACGAGGCGGTCGCGCTCGCGGAGGCCGCCGTCGCCAAGTACGTCCCCGGCGAGCGCGTCGGCCCGCTCGTCAACGCCAGGCAGCAGGAGCGGGTCCGCGGCTTCATCGAGCAGGGCGTCGCCGAGGGCGCCCGCCTCGTCGCCGGCGGCCCGGACGCCCCGCTGGAGACCGGCTACTACGTCCGGCCCACCGTCCTGGCCGACGTCACCCCGGGGATGACCGTCGCCCAGGAGGAGATCTTCGGCCCGGTCGTCTGCCTGATGCGGTACGAGGACGAGGACGACGCCGTCGCCATCGCCAACGGCACCGTCTACGGCCTGGCCGGCGCGGTGTGGGCGGCCGACGATGCCGAGGCCGTCGCGTTCGCCCGCCGGATGGACACCGGGCAGGTCGACATCAACGGCGGCCGCTTCAACCCGCTGGCCCCCTTCGGCGGTTACAAGCGCTCCGGCGTCGGCCGGGAACTCGGCCCGCACGGTCTCGCCGAGTACCTCCAGACCAAGTCCCTCCAGTTCTGAGCCGGGAGAACGCCACCGTGGTCCGCGCAGCAGTCCTGCCCTCCGTCGGATCTCCGCTGGAGATCACCGCCATCGACCTCCCCGACCCCGGCCCCGGTCAGGTCCGGATCAGGCTCACCGCCGCCGGGGTGTGCCACTCCGACCTGTCCCTGTCCGACGGCACCATGCGGCTGCCCGTCCCCGCCGTGCTCGGGCACGAGGGGGCCGGCACCGTCGTCTCCGTCGGCGAGGGCACAACCGGCCTCGCCCCCGGCGACGGCGTCGTCCTCAACTGGGCGCCCTCCTGCGGCGTCTGCCACCCCTGCTCCCTCGGCGAGGTGTGGCTCTGCAACGACGCCCTCACCGGCGCCGGCCGCGTCCACGCGGTGGCACAGGACGGCACGCGGCTCCACCCGGGCCTCAACGTCGCCGCCTTCGCCGAGGAGACCGTGGTCCCCGCGAACTGCGTGCTCCCCGTGCCCGACGGCATCCCGCTCGCCGACGCGGCCCTGCTCGGCTGCGCGGTCCTCACCGGCTACGGCGCCGTCCACCACTCCGCCCGGGTGCGCGAGGGCGAGTCGGTCGCCGTCTTCGGCGTCGGCGGCGTGGGCCTCGCCACCCTCCAGGCCGCGCGGATCGCGGGCGCCGGGCAGATCGTCGCCGTCGACGTCTCGCCGGAGAAGGAGGGCCTGGCCCGCGCGGCCGGCGCGACCGACTACGTGGTCGCCTCCGACACCACCGCCCGCGAGATCCGGAAGCTCACCGGCGGACACGGCGTCGACGTCGCCGTCGAGTGCGTCGGCCGCGCCGTGACCATCCGCACCGCCTGGGAGTCCTCCCGCCGCGGCGGCCGCACCACGGTCGTCGGCATCGGCGGCAAGGACCAGCAGGTCACCTTCAACGCCCTGGAGATCTTCCACTGGGGCCGCACCCTGTCCGGCTGCGTCTACGGCAACTGCGACCCCGCCGCCGACCTCCCGGTCCTCGCCGCCCTCGTCCGCGACGGCTCCCTCGACCTGTCCGCGCTGGTGACGGACCGCATCACCCTGGAGGACATCCCGGCGGCCTTCGACGCGATGCGCGCGGGGAAGGGCGGCCGCGCCCTCGTGATGTTCTGACGCGCGTGCCGGGGGCCGGGCCCCTCGTGACGCTCCGAAGCGCGCTGTTCCGGCGCGCTGTTCCGACGCGCGCGCCGGGGGCCGGGCCACCACCCGGCCCCCGGCGCGGGTCGGCCCCCGTCCAGCTCGCACCACACGGTCTCGCCGCCCGCCCGGCGCTCCGCGCCCCACCGCACGGCGAGCGCCTCCGGCAGGGCCAGACCGCGCCCCGACGGCATACGATCAGCTCAGGGCCGCCGCACTGTCCCCGGAGGCGTCCCTGGCCATGATCGACGCAGCGGCAGAGGACTACCGACATGGCAAGCGGCCGGATTGACCTGGACGCAGTCGCTTGGCGGACGAGCAGGTACAGCAACGGCGACGGCGGCGAGTGCGTCGAGGTCGCGGACGGTCTCCCCGGGCTCGTCCCCGTCAGGGACTCCACGCGGCCGGGCGGGCCCGTGGTGGTGGTCGGGGGTACGGCGCGGGCGGTGTTCGTCGGGGCGCTGGACGCCCCCGCCGCTACGGCCTGACGGAGCGGGCCAGCCACGGGGTGAGCCCGTTCAGGAGGATCAGCTCCTTGTAGGTCTCGTCGCCCGGCAGCGGCACCACCAGCCACTCGCCCACGGGGAAGAACCTGCCCTGCACATAGGCGAGCCCGCCGAAGACGGACCGCAGGAAGCCCGGCACCGAGTCGCGCGGGACGTCGTGGAACTCGACGTCCTCCACGCTCACCCTGGCGTCCCCGTCGGCGAAGAGCCGTACGGTGACGGCCGGTTGCCCGTTCAGCTCCACGAACGCCTCGTGCGGCAGCGAGCCGTCCGGGTCGGTGGTGGTGAACGCGTCGGCCGACTCGCGGCGCGAGACCTGGTCGGTCCCGATGTCGTCGGTGACGACGAGCTCCCGGTCGAACTCCCGCGCGACCTCGCGGATCGCGGCGACGGCGGCCTCGGTCGTCGGCAGATGTGGGTGTGCCATGGGCACGATGATGCCCGCTCGGGGGCCGCCCGCCGGGACGCCGGGCGGCGGCGCCGGAGGTCAGGTGGAGACGGCCGCCGCGGCGCTCCGGTCCGGCACCGGCGGCTCGCGTTCCGGCAGGGAGCGGTGGAGCAGCCACTCGTTGACCGCGCAGCCGAGCGCCACACCGCTGCACGCCAGGACCGCGCTGTCCAGCAGGAGCCCCACGACGAACAGCGGCAGCGCCAGGGCGAACTCCTGGACGAGGCGGCCGCGCAGCACGGTGCCGAAGCGGCCGGCGGCCTTGTGCCGGCCCTCGGAGACCGCCGCGAGTACCCGGAACGGCAGCGCCACCGCCTGGCAGGCGATCAGCGCCCCGAGCCAGTGCGCGGCCTCGCCCCGCAGGCCGTACAGCCAGGCGCCGGGGCCGAAGGCGGCCACCAGCAGGGCGCCCGCGACGGCCGAGGAGATCAGCGCGAACCGGCGGCGCAGCGCCGCCCACTCCCGCGCGGACGCCTCGTCCGCCGCCGCGACCATGCCGGTGGCGTTGGCCAGCGCCCCCACCGGCAGCAGCATCGCGGCCACCAGGACCAGCCCGGCGGAGAAGCCCGCGAGCTGTCCGGACCAGGCGGCCCGTGCGGCCAGCAGGACGACCAGGACGAGTTCGAAGCCGAAGCGGGAGAGGGCGTTCAGCCACTCCGTGGCCATGTTCCGCGCGGCCTGCCGCAGCCACCGCAGGATCTCGGCGGCCCGGGTGCGCACCGCCAGGTGGTCCCGCAGCAGCCACAGCGTGACCACCCACTCCAGGACGGCGATGGCGCAGGTGGACGCGTACCCGCCCGCGAACCCGAGCCCGAGGCCGTACACGAACCACACGTCCAGCGCCGCGTTCAGCACCACGGCGGCCGCGTACAGCCGCAGCAGGGGCCGCCCGCGCCGCAGCGCGAACAGCACCATGGCCCCCACGAACTGCGCCAGCCGGAACGGCGTGGCGACCAGCAGCCAGAACAGCGCGGCTCCCGCGTGCTCCCGGACGGCCGGCGCGGCGATCAGGGCGTCGGCCACCCACGGCATCAGCACCAGCCCGAGCGCACCGATCACGGCGCCCAGCAGTGTCGCGCCGGCCAGCCCGCCCTGCACCGCGCGCCGGCGGGCGTGCGCGGTGGCGGCGCCCGCGACGAGCAGGCCCACCACGGGGCCCATGGCCATCGCGGTGAGCGAGTCCACCAGCAGCAGCCGTGCCGGAAGCGCGGCCGCGGCGACGGCCTCCTCGCCGAGCCGGCTGACGACCCACAGATCGGTCTGCGCGATCGTCTGGCCCATGACCGACGCGAGCATGATCGGTCCCATCAGGGACAGCACCCGGCGGCCGAGCGGGACGCCGGAGGCGTTCACCCCGTCCGCCACACGAACTCCCCGAAGTCGCCGCGGGGCGACAGGCACCAGCGCACCCCCTGCTCCGGTTCGAGCCCGGGGACACGGGCCAGCTTGACCCGGGCCCGGTCCAGCGGGCCCGCGCCCTTGACGCCGACCACCACCTTGGGGGCGAGCAGCGAACTGGTCAGCGCCAGCCCGCGCTCGCCGTACCCCGACGCGGCGAACCACCGCGCCGCCGCGGCGGCGAGCAGCTCGGTGTGGTCGGCCTCGTCGAGCGGCACCTCGCGCTCCGTGAGGTGGTCGAGGAAGTGCAGGTGCATCCGCCAGTCCAGCACCCTGTCCCCGGCGTCGGCCCACTCCAGGAAGGCGTCGTACACCCGCACGGTGTCGCCCAGGCGGGCCGTGAGCGCGGGGACGCGGTCGAAGAGCTGGTGCCACCGGATGCGCAGGGCCTCCTGGGCGATCAGACGGGCCCGGCCGCCCGCCGGCAGCGCGTCACGCGCCGCTGGGCTGAGGTACGCGTCCAGCAGCGCGGACGGCCGCACGTGCTCGCTCAATGTCCGCTCTCCATTCGTCCGGCACATGGTTGGCGTCCCGTTCGACCACCAGCGTGGCGTCCGGTCGCGCGTGCGCGGCCGCCCGGGTGAGCAGGTCGAGGGTGCGTGCGCTCAGTTCCACGTCGTGGCTGTCGATGATCAGCGAGGGGTCGACCGGGGAGGGGCGGTAGCCGGCCAGGTGGTACCGCCGCCCGACACCGGGCAGGGCCGGCCACGCGTCCGCGGGTTCGCCGGTGTTCAGCTCGGCGACGACGGCGTTGGAGAGGTCCAGCAGCACCTCGCACCCCGACCGCTCGACCAGTTCGGCGTACGCCTCGGCCTGCGGGCGGGCGCCGGGGGCCTTGGAGGGGAAGTTCTCCAGCGCCAGCGTGCAGCCCAGCCGCTCGCGCCACTCCCGCGCGCGGGTGACCACCGGCTCCCAGTCGCCGTAGTCGGCCTCGTGCGAGGTCGGCAGCGGACGTCCGCGGTGGACGAAGTGTGCGATGTGGTCGCTGACGTAGAGGAAGCCGCACTCGCGCTGCCAGCGGTCGACCAGCCCGGCGTAGAACTCCAGGCGCTCCGGCTCGGGGTCGAGGAAGCGCGACAGCATGATGTGGCAGCCCACCGGGAGATCGCCGATCACCTCCCGGAACGCCGCCGGATCGATGTGGGCGAAGCCGTCCACCAGGACCTCGACGAAGTCGACGTGGCCCGAGTCCCGCAGGGAGCAGGCCAGTTCGAGGGTCTCCGGTGAGGTGACGTTGACGCCGATCAGCATGAGGCCAGTCTCTCCTTCGCGAAGCGGAGCAGGTCGTACTTGGCCACCACCACGCCGTCCCGCTCGGACACGGGGACCTCTTCGAGGCTGAGCACGATGCGCTTGCCCTGCTCCCGTACGTCGGCGACCCATGCGTCGAACAGCACGGCGTAGGGCAGTCCGCGCTGTTCGCTCGCCTCCGGGAGCTTGGGGATCCAGGTGCGGCACAGCTGGCGCAGATAGCCGCGGCAGTGCTCGGCGCCGTAGTCGTGGGGACCGCCGGGGACGCCGCCCGGCGCGGAGGCGCTCGCGGCGACGGCGGCGGCGCGGGCGAAGTCGGCGTAGTACAGGTCCTGCTGGTCGGTCCAGCGGGCGTCGGCGTGCTCGACCACGATCTGCACCGGGCGGTCATCGGGGAGCAGCCGCTGGTGCACCACGGTGTCCAGCAGGGCCCAGACGCCTTCGTGGACGGCCTCCGCATGGCCGTCGTGCAGGGTGCCGTCGCGGCCGGTGCGCACGCCGGAGAGATGCACTTCGGCGACCTCGCTCCAGGGCACGGCGCCGAGCAGAAGTTCCTCCGGCATATGGCAGTTGACCGCGTCGATGTACAGGTGGGCCAGATCGACGATGAGTCCGGCTCCGGTGGTCTCGCAGATGCGTGAGACGCAGCGCCAGGTGTCGAGGATTCCGCGGGCGCCGGCGGAATAGCAGTTCGCGTTCTCGATCCAGACCGGGAGCCCGGATTCGCGCCCGAGGCGGGTCAGGAAGCGGACGGCGCGGCTCTCCTCCTCCGCCGTCCCCGTGAAATGCGAGTGCAGTCCGAAGGAGCCGCCGCCGACGGCCCGGTCGCCGGTGACGTGCACGCCGACCGACACCGGGGCGGTCGTCCGGGCGGCTGCCTCGTCGAGGAGATGGCCCACGAAAGCGTCCTGCCGGGAATGGCTCTCGCAGATCGCCGTGCGGCTCAGATGCAAGGAGAAATCGGGAACGGCGGGTGCGTCGTCGAGCGATTCCCATCGCCGCCACTCGGGAAATCCGAATTCGACATAGGGATTCCCGCCGTGCAGGGAAAGCCTGCGATCGGCATCGGGATGCAGGAGCCCGGGAGTAAAAGCACCACCGACGCGAATGTCTGCCGTACCGGCCAATCCGTTCACGGAATCCGCCCCTTCACGCCGTAGTGCCGCCCGGTCATTCCCTCGGCATTCCGAAGAAATGGGAACGTGGATGCGCCGGTTGTGGCCGGCGCATCCCACACCCTTTAGCGGATGTAGTCGCCGCAGGTGAGAGCCTCGGCAACAACCTCGATCTCTTCAATGTCAATCATTACGACCTCCTTGGAGTGATCTTCTCGGGCGGCATCACCATAGCTGAGGTGATCTGCCGCACACAAGGCATTCACAAAGAAGCTGAAGACGTATTTCTGGTATTGCCAAAATGGGCCAGTGGGGCGGAGGCGATACATCGGGCCATTCGCCCGCTCGTCTCTCCAGTCGGACTTTTCGGCCATGTGGACGCCGTGTAAAGCGGGCTGTTCGGTCGAAGTCGGCACGGGAGCGCTCCTGTGCGGTGTCCCGCGTCCGGAACCCGTGCGTGCCGCCCCCGGGCGTCAGCGCCCGGCCGCGCGTAGCGTGGAAGGAGAACGTCAACCGGAGCGGCACGCTCCGCGCCGAACCTCCGAGTCCGCGCCGCACGCCCGATTCCGGGCCGTACCGTGTCGCCCCTCCTCCGGACAGGAGGCCCGACTCACCATGACCATGCCCCCGTTGACCGCGCACGCCGCCCTGGGCGGTGCCGCGGAGCACTACCGAAGGCCGGCCGCCGGACCGGTGGCCACCGGGGGCCTGATCGTCCCCCAGGGCGACCAGGCCTGCATCAACATCCTCGTCGAATGCATGTCCTCCTGCCACGACGACAACTGCCAGTGCTACTGCGCGCACCTGGCGTCCGCGTGCGGTGGATGGCCCTCGCCGCCGTGCCACATGAGCGAGTAGCGCCGCAGGCCGGCCCCACCTGGCGGCAGGCCCTGCGGATCGACCCGCTCATGACACGGACGGACGGCAGCGGTGCCGTGCCCATCGGCGTCCTGGACGGCCCCGTGGCGGCGCTGCGGGCGGACCGGCTGGCCGCCGCGGTCGAACCGGTGCCCCGCGAGCCGGGTGCCGGGTCCGGACCGGTCCGGGACAGTGCGGCGCTGCGCCACGGCACGGCCGTGGCCGGTGTTCTGGGTGCCGCTCGCGGCAGCGGGGCGCCGGGGGTCTGCCCGGGGTGTCCGCTGCTCCTGCGCCCCGTGTTCACCGAGGACCGCTTCTGGACGTCCGCCTCCGAACTGGCCCGCGGCATCGACGAGTGCCGGCTGCGCGGCGCCCGGCTGATCAACGTCAGCGCGGCATTCGCCACCGCCACCGCCACCGCCACCGCGGCCGCGGCCTCGGCCGAGCTGACCGAGGCACTCGATCTGGCGGGCCGTCACGGAGTCGTCGTGGTCGCGGCGGGCGGGCAGCGGGGGCGCGTGGCGTCGTCGCCCCTCGTCTCGCACCCGGCCGTCCTGCCCGTCGTACCCGGTGACCTCGGCGGACAGCCCCTTCCCCGGGCGGACCTGAGCCCGTCCGCCGGACGGCGCGGGCTGCTCGCGCCCGGTGCGCCGCTCTCCTCCCTGGCACCGGACGGGGGACTCCGGGAATTCGGCGGGAGCAGTCTCGCCGCCGCACTGGTCACGGGCGCGCTCGCGCTCGTCTGGTCCCTCGCTCCCGGTCTGCCCTCCGCGCACCTGCTGTGGGCGGCACGCGGGGCGGGCCGCCCGCGACGCCGTCTGGTGCCGCCCCTGCTGGACGCCCACCGTCTCGTCGAGGAAGTGATCTGATGCCCGGCACACCCGATCGGGACGGGCCGCCGCCCGGCGGCCGGCCGGACCCGCCGGCACCGGCACGCCACCGGGTCCGGCTGCCCGACTTCCTGGTGCAGCGGGAGACGGGCCTCGGGGACACCGTCTCCCGGGCCACCGCGTTCGCACGCATCCGCCCCTGCGGAGGGTGCCGGCGGCGGGCGGCGGCTCTCAACGGCTGGCTCAGCATCGCCCCCCGCGGGCGCCGGACGACAACACACGGAGAACCATGAACGAGAACGAGAACGTCCCCGTGCCCGAACCGGTCCTCCCGCCGACCGAGTCCGGCCCGGCCGGCCCGGCGGACGCGGTTGCCCCGGCCGCATCCCCCGCCGACCCGCCACCGGAGGTCTCCGGCGGATGCGGATGCGGATGCGGTGGTGCGGGCGGTCCGCGGGGCGCCGGCGGCCACGTGTACGCCGTCGGCCGGGTCGAGGCCCGCTTCCCCGACCTCGGGGTGGAGAAGGAGCTCGAACAGGCCGTCGGCAGGACGGACACGCGCGGCATGACCGACGGCCAGGCCGTCCACACGGTGCTGAACGAACCGGCCAACCGCTATCTGGCACGTCAGATGTGCTGGGTGCTGACGATCGGGGGCATCGACGCCTATCTCCTCGTCCCGCGGGACAGCGCCGAGGTGGACCTGCTCGTGGAGACCGTCCGCCCGACGCCCGGGGCCGGGGACGTCGACGTGGTGATCGGCACGCTCGGCGGCCTGGCGCCCCCCGACCGCTGCAACGGCCTCACCCTGCCGCAGGTCGGCTTCGAGCAGCTCTACTCCTTCGACACCGCGAGCTTCCTCGACCGGCTGCCGCCCCCGGACGGGATCGAGGACGACGCCTTCCGGGCGTCCGCCGAAGAGGTGCTGAGCAGGGTCACCGAACTGACGGACAACACCGGCTCGACGGACCGGCACCGCGCGGTCAACTACCTCGCGCTGCGCTATCCCCGGATCTACTCGGCCGCCGCCGCCCAGTACGCGAAGAACTGCGCGCTCACCGGCGTGGACACCTCCCGGTCGGAGGTCTCCCGGACCCGGACGCTGATCGACGTGGTGTTCACCTACACCGACCGGACCACCAACGTGGCCGACCGGCTGGCGGCCCGCGTCGACGTCACCGGGATGTTCCCCTTCCTCGCCGCCCCGCTCTCGCCGTACTGCGCCCACTGACGGCCGGTCCCCGCACTGCCGCGCGGCACCGGCCGGGACCGCCGCCGCCCGGTCAGCGCGAGGGCTCCCCGCGCCGGGAGGCCGCCTCGGCCCCCGCCTCGCCGCCCGTCCCGGCGGCCGCGGTCCGGGCCCGGGAGCGGGAGACGGCGACCCCCGCCAGGCAGAGCGCGCCGCCCGCCAGCGTGAGCGGTGCCGGGACCTCGTCCAGGGCGAGCCAGGACATCAGCACCACGAGAGCGGGGGCCGCGTACGTGGTCGCGCCCATCCGGCCCGCCGTCGTGCGCGCCAGCGCGTACGCCCAGGTCGTGAAGGCGAGGGCGGTCGGGAAGACGCCGAGGTAGACCATGTTGAGGGTCGCCGAGAGCGGCGCGTCGGACGCCTGCCCGACGAGCTGCCCCGCGAACGGCAGGCAGGCCACCGTGCCCACCAGGCAGCCGAAGGTCGTCACCTGGAGCGCGCTGGCGTGGGCCAGGGCGGGCTTCTGCGCCACCACACCGGCCGCGTAGCCCACGGCCGCCACCAGGCACAGCACCACGCCCAGGGTGGAGGAACCGCCCTCGCCGGACATGGACAGGCCCACCACCACGGCGCCCGCGAAGGAGACCGCCATGCCCGCGACCAGCCGGGGCGGCAGCCCCTCGCCGAGCAGCCGGGCGCCGAGCAGCGCGATCAGGATCGGTCCGATGTTGACGACCATCGCCGCCGTGCCCGCGTCGACCTGCTGCTCGCCCCAGTTGAGCACCACCATGTAGACGCCGAACCACAGCAGGCCCGACACCGCGATCCCCGGCCACGCGGCCCGCGGCGGCAGGCCCTCGCGGCGGATCAGCAGGACGCACCCCAGGGCGAGGGAGCCCGCGAGCAGCCGGCCGAGGGCGAGCGCGCCGGGGGAGTAGGCGTCGCCCGCGCTGCGGATGGACACGAAGGCCGAGGCCCACAGGACGACGGTCACGGCGGCGGCCGCGAGGGCGGGCCAGGCGGCCCGGGGCGAGTGCGGGAGGAGGTTCGGCTCGTTCGTCATGCAGGGACCGTACGGCCGCGACGCTTCGGCGCTCACCGCAATTTCCCGGGCTCGATGCCGAGCAGCTCGTGCAGCGCCCGCTCGCCGTCCCCGGTGACCTTCACGGCCCGCTCCGAGCCGATCCGCACGCACCAGCCCGACTCCAGCGCGTGGGCGCACAGCCGGGCACCGGCGACCCCCGCGAGGTGGGGGCGGCGCTCGGTCCAGTCCAGGCAGCCGCGGGCCAGCGGCCGGCGCCCGGTGCGCGCGAGCGGGATGCCGGCCTCGCCGAACCAGGCGACGCCCCGCTCGGTGAGCGCGAAGCCGGAGTCCTGGGTGAGCAGCCCGCGCGCCGTCATGGCCGCGGCGACGGTGATGCCGAGGCGCCCGGCGAGGTGGTCGTAGCAGGTGCGGCCCCGGGCCATGGCGTGGGCGGCGCTCGACTCGCGCAGGGAGCGCGGCCGGGGCGCCGCGCCCGGTGCGGCGTACGCGGCCAGCTCCTCGACCAGGTGCGCCACCCGGTCGTCGGCGAGGCGCACATAGCGGTGGCGCCCTTGGCGCTCCTCGGCGAGCAGACCCCCCGCGACCAGCTTGCCGAGGTGCTCGCTCGCGGTCGAGGGGGCGACCCCGCCGTGCCGCGCCAGCTCGCCGGCCGTCCAGGCGCGCCCGTCGAGCAGGGCCAGCGCGAACCCGGCGCGGGTCTCGTCGGCGAGCAGCGAGGCGAAGGCGGCGAGGTCCCGGGAGGAGGTCATGCCCCCAGCATGCGGCAGCCATGTTTCGGCGACGGCCGAAGGGTCGCGGACGGAAGCGGGCCGTGTCGGGGTGCGTGACGGGAAGCGGGCCGTGTCGGGGGGCGTGACGGGAGGCGGGCCGCACGGCCGCCCACGGGCCGGGGCGGCCCTCAGGAGCCCGAGACCGCCCAGTCGCGCCGGGCGCCCGACTCGTACTGCAGGGCCAGCCCGTCCAGCAGCGCGCGCAGCCCCGTCGCGAACGCCCCCTCGTCGACCTGCTCCTGGCGGTCGGCCAGCAGGTGGGCCTGGCCCAGGTGCGGGTAGTCGGCCGGGTCGTAGGCGTCCGCGTCGTCGACGAAGCCGCGGGCGAAGGAACCGAGCGCCGAGCCGGTGATGAAGTAGCGCATCAGCGCGCCGATGTACGTCGCCTGGGCGGGCGGCCAGCCCGCGCGGACCATGGCGCCGAAGACCGCGTCGGCGACCTTGAGGCCGGCGGGGCGGCGGCCCGGCCCCCTCGCCAGCACGGGGACGGTGTTGGGGTGGGCGCGCAGCGCGGAGCGGTAGGAGAGCGCCCAGTCGTGCAGCGCGGTGCGCCAGTCCCGCGGGTCGTCCTCGTCGAACATCGACAGGTCGACACGGGCGCTGACGGCGTCGGCCACGGCGTCCAGGATCTCGTCCTTGTTGCGGAAGTGGTTGTAGAGCGAGGGGCCGCTGACCCCCAGCTCGGCCGCGAGCCTGCGGGTGGAGACCGCGTCCAGCCCCTCCGCGTCGACGAGCGCGCCGGCCGCCTCGACGATGCGGTCACGGCTGAGGAGGGGCTTGCGCGGTCGGGCCATGCGGCACATAGTAGGGCCTGGCAAAATAAACTAGCAGTGGTAGTTAAAGTGGGGTGCCCGCGTATGAACCTGGAGCTCACCGAGGAGCAGACGGCCGTCCGCCGGCTCGCCGCGGACTTCGTCGCCCGTGAGATCGCCCCCCATGTCGTCGACTGGGACCGGGCCGAGAGCGTCGACCGCGGGATCGTGAAGAAGCTCGGCGCCGTCGGCTTCCTCGGCCTCACCGTCGACGAGGAGTACGGCGGCTCCGGCGGCGACCACCTCGCCTACTGCCTGGTCACCGAGGAGCTCGGCCGCGGCGACTCCTCGGTGCGCGGCATCGTCTCCGTCTCCCTCGGGCTGGTCGCCAAGACCGTCGCCGCGTACGGCACCGAGGAGCAGAAGCGGGCCTGGCTGCCCCGGCTGACCTCGGGCGACGCCGTCGGCTGCTTCGGGCTCACCGAGCCGGGGACCGGCTCGGACGCGGGCAGCCTGGCCACCCGGGCCGTCCCCGACGGCGGCGACTACGTCGTCAACGGCTCGAAGATGTTCATCACCAACGGGACCTGGGCCGATGTGGTGCTGCTGTTCGCCCGCACCAACGACACCCCCGGCCACCGGGGCGTCTCCGCCTTCCTCGTCCCGACCGACACCCCCGGGCTGACCCGCCGCACCATCCACGGCAAGCTCGGCCTGCGCGGCCAGGCCACCGCCGAACTGGTCCTCGAAGACGTGCGGATCCCCGCCTCCGCCATGCTCGGCCAGGAGGGCAGGGGCTTCTCCGTCGCCATGTCGGCGCTGGCCAAGGGCCGGATGTCGGTGGCGGCCGGCTGCGTCGGCATCGCCCAGGCCGCGCTGGACGCGGCGGTCGGGTACGCGGGGGAGCGCGAGCAGTTCGGCCGCCCCATCGCCCGGTACCAGCTCGTCCAGGAGCTGATCAGCGACATCGCGGTGGACGTCGACGCCGCCCGCCTGCTCACCTGGCGGGTGGCCGACCTCGTCGACCGGGGCGAGGAGTTCGCCACGGCGGCCTCCAAGGCCAAGCTCTTCGCCTCCGAGGCGGCGGTGCGCGCGGCCAACAACGCCCTCCAGGTCTTCGGCGGATACGGCTACATCGACGAGTACCCGGTCGGCAAGCTGCTCCGCGACGCCCGGGTGATGACCCTCTACGAGGGCACCAGCCAGATCCAGAAGCTGATCATCGGCCGTGCCCTCACGGGGGTCAGCGCCTTCTGAGCCCGGGGCGCCCCGGGCCCGCAGCGCGGGGCCGCGGCGCACGGGCGCCGGCCTGAGTACACGGATGAGTAGCAGCGCCCATGTGACGCCCGCCACGGCCCGCGATGCTGGGGCCATGAGTGAGACACAGGTCAAGCAGCAGAACACCGCGGCCTACTACAGCCAGGCCGTGATCTCCTTCGCCGTCGCGCTCGGCGCCGTGGCCGTCGGGATCTACCACATGGACGCGGACGCCTGGGTGCGCGCCTTCCTCGCCGTCGCCGTGCTGTACCTGACGACATCGGCCTTCACGCTCGCCAAGGTGGTCCGGGACCGCCAGGAGGCCGGGCAGATCGTCAGCCGGGTCGACCAGGCCCGGCTGGAGAAGCTGCTGGCCGAGCACGACCCCTTCCAGAAGCTGTAGGCACGCGCCGGGGGCCGCCCCGGCGCCCGGCGCGCCCGCACCCTCCCGCCGCGCGGCCCTAAGCGGGCGCTCATGCGCGGGGTATGGTGTCGTCCTGTGCCAGGGAAGGGGCGAGTGATGACTGCGGCGGACCAGACGGCGGCCGGCGAGGACGTGCCCGGCGAGGAGAAGCCGTGGGACCAGGTCACCCCGGAGGCGGCCAGGAAACTGCTCGTCGCCGCGGTCGAGGCGTTCGCCGAGCGCGGGTACCACGCGACCACCACGCGTGACATCGCCGGCCGGGCGGGCATGAGCCCCGCGGCCCTGTACATCCACTACAAGACCAAGGAAGAGCTGCTCCACCGGATCAGCCGCATCGGGCACGACAAGGCCCTCGACATCCTGACGGCCGCCTACGACCGGCCCGGCACCCCGCGCGAGCGGCTCGCCGAGGCCGTGCGCTCCTTCGTGCGCTGGCACGCCGGGCGGCACACCACGGCCCGGGTGGTCCAGTACGAGCTGGACGCCCTCTCCGACGACCACCGCGCGGAGATCATCGAGCTGCGCCGCGAGAGCGACGCGGTGGTGCGCAGGCTGCTCGACGAGGGCGTCGCCGCCGGCGAGTTCACGGTGCCCGACGTGCCCGGCACCGCGGTCGCCATCCTCTCGCTCTGCATCGACGTGGCGCGCTGGTTCAACACCCAGGGACGCCGGACGCCCGACGAGGTCGGCGCGTTCTACGCCGACCTCGTGCTGCGCATGGTGGGAGCCCCGCAGGACCGCTGAGCGGGTGCGCGCCGCCGGAGCCGGGCGGCTCCGGCGGCCGCGCGAGCGGGTCGACGGCCCGTGGAGCGGACCGCCGGTCCGGGGGAGCGGCTCACCGGCCCGGGAGCTGCTCACCGGTCCGGGAGTGGACCACCGGTCCGGGAGTGGACCGCCGGTCCGGGGGAGCGGATCAGAAGAAGTAGCGGGAGACCGACTCCGCCACGCACACCGGCTTGTCGCCGCCCTCGCGCTCGATCGTGACGAGGGCGGTCATCTGCACACCGCCGCCCGCCTCCTCGACCTCCTTCAGCACGGCCGTGGCGCGCAGCCGCGAGCCGACCGGGACGGGCGAGGGGAAACGCACCTTGTTGGTGCCGTAGTTGATGCCCATCTTCATGCCCTCGACCCGCAGCACCTGGGGCACCAGGACCGGCAGCAGCGACAGCGTCAGATAGCCGTGGGCGATGGTCGTGCCGAAGGGGCCCTCGGCCGCCCGCCCGGCGTCCACGTGGATCCACTGGTGGTCGCCCGTCGCGTCGGCGAAGAGGTCGATCCGCTTCTGGTCGATCTCCAGCCAGTCGCTGTGCCCCAACTGCTCGCCCACGCCGGCGCGCAGCTCCTCGGGGGAGGTGAAGATCCTCGGTTCGGCCATGTCCCTGGTCCCTGCCTCTCGCACTCTCGTAGCGCATGTCGCGACACATCTGTCCCAGACGATGTCTAAGCGCTTGCTCAGCATGCTCGGGCGGGGGCGCCCTGTCAACGGACGGCCCCGACGAGTCCGGCGCGGACGTAGGGTTCGCCGGGTGCCCCAGATTCCCGAGACGATCCACGAACTCACGGTCGGCCAGCTCGCCGCGCGCAGCGGCGCGGCCGTGTCCGCCCTGCACTTCTACGAGTCCAAGGGCCTCATCTCCAGCCGGCGCACCAGCGGCAACCAGCGGCGCTACAGCAGGGACACCCTGCGCCGCGTGGCGTTCGTCCGCGCGGCCCAGCGCGTCGGCATCCCGCTGGCCACCATCCGCGAGGCGCTCGCCGAACTGCCCGAGGAGCGCACGCCCGACCGCGAGGACTGGGCGCGGCTGTCCGAGGCGTGGCGGGGTGTGCTCGACGAGCGCATCCGGCAGCTCGGCAGGCTCCGGGACCATCTCACCGACTGCATCGGCTGCGGCTGCCTCTCCCTGGAGACCTGTGTGCTCTCCAACCCGGACGACGTGTTCGGCGAACGGCTCACCGGCTCGCGCCTGCTGGGCGAACGCCGCAGGCCCGCGGGCGACTCCCGCTGACCCGGGCACGCGGGGGCCGGTCCCCGGAGGAACCGGCCCCGCGCCGTGCCGTGGGCGTCACTCGTACTCGGTGCCGCCCTTGCGGGTCAGATACGCCGGGCTGACCGCCTTCGCGATGGCCCGCCCGCCGGTCACCGGGCTGTAGCGCTCGACCGCGGGGCGGATCACGACACCCTCCCGCAGATGCAGGGCCCGCCCCGAGACCGTCTCCGTGCCGGTGGCCAGCTCCAGCACCGTGGCGGCGTCGTACGGGCCCTCGTACAGCCGTGGCACCAGGGGGAGTTCACCGTCGAGCAGGGCGGCCGCGTCCAGCCAGCGGACCTGCCCGTCGATCTCCGCCGACACGTCGAACACGGCGTATCCGAGGCCCTCGGCGCTGCGGGCGTCCGCCCCGTACACGAGGTCCTGCACGCCCGCGCCGTACACCTCGCCGAAGATGCCCACCCGGCTCGCCCCGAGCGCGGCGGCGAGCCGCTCGGCGGCGGCGGGGACGCCGTGGCCCAGCACCGCGCGCCAGTAGAGGTTCGCCGGGTCCTCGGTGAGGGCGAGGCCCTTGGCGCCGAAGCCCTTCGAGGACACCCGCACGCTGCCGCCGTCCGCGGCCGAGTACGTCAGCAGGCAGGCCGAGCCGTGCAGCTTCTCGGTCAGCACCACCGGCTCGCCGGGCTCGAAGATGTCCGGGTAGCGCTGGAGGTTCTCGATGTCCACCCACCCCAGCAGCTCGGGGGCCGCCTCCACCGCGCCGCTCATCCCGACCGGGACGGGCGGCACCCACTTGGTGATCGCGAGCAGCTCAGCGAAGTCGGTGCCCTCCTCGGCCGCCCGGGCGAGGTCGACGTCCGCCACGGCGCGCGGCCGGCACACGATGCCCTGCGACAGCTCGCCGCGCAGCCGCACCGCCTTGACCCGGTTGCGGTCGCCGCCGGACAGCCTTCCCGTCAGGCCCAGTTCGTCGATCAGCGCCTCGGGGAGCACCGCCTGCTCCGGGATGTACAGCGCGACATCACCGGTGCGGTAGGCGCCCTTGGCGACGACGGCGCGGTAGAGGCCCACCTGGGCCAGCTCCAGCGCGTCGGCGTCGGGGTGTTCGTGCACGGTCAGCGTCTCGGCGGTGACGCGCAGCGTCGACATGTCGGGGACTCCTTGCTCGTGGCATCCGTCTCCCGACACTCTCGCGCGCCCGATTCCCGCTGGCCCACGGGATTTCCGCTCTGCTATGGGCGGGCGGACCCCGGCGCGGGGCCGTGCCGCCCGGCCCCGGGCCCCCGTGACCCGGGCCCCCGTACCCGGTTTCCCGCACCGGACCGGCCGGCCCCCGGACCGCCGGCCCGCGGACGCACCGCATCCGACGCACGGCACCCACCGGGCTCCGTACCCCGACCGGACCCACCGGGCTCCCGTACTCCGGCCGGCACCCGTATCCCGACCGGACCCGCCGGGCTCCTGTGCCCCGGCCGGACCCGCCGGGCTCCCGTGCCCCGGCCGGACCCGCCGGGCTCCCGTACTCCGGCCGGACCCGCCGGCCGTCAGGCCACCGACGCGAGTTCGCGGCGGCCCGCCCTGCGGGCCGCGGTCACGGCGTCCGCGGTCAGCACCGGCTCGGGGACCACGATCCCGCAGCCCTCGCAGACCGGGCCGGCCCACGGCTCGTCGTCGAGGTCCCGGCGCCACACGATGTGCGTTCCCCGGCACACCGGACAGGCCGACCCCGGTTCCTCGTCCAGCGCGCCGATGAGCCGGCGCAGCACCTCGCCCAGGGGCTGGGTGGGGTGGGCGTGCGGGATGTCGCACCGCGCGACCCCGTTCCCGCCCCGGCTCCTGCGGTGCCAGTCGTCGATGTGACCGGGCCGCCGCAGCCCTTCCTGCTTCTCCCGTTTGCGGCGGTCCGCGAAGTCCTCCTCGTACGCGAGCCACACCGCCCGCGCGTCCTCCAGTTCGTCGAGGGCGGCCATCAGCCGCGCCGGATCCGGATCCCGGTCCTCGGGCTCGATCCCGTGGCGGGCGCACAGGTGGTCCCAGGTGGCCCGGTGGCCGTACGGCGCGAACCTCTCCAGGCACTTGCGCAGCGAATAGCGGCGCAGCGCCAGGTCGCATCGCGCGTCGCGCACCTGTCTCGCAAGACTCCGGAAACCTGCCATCGTGTCGGCACCTCCGTCACTCTCGTACATCGGCGTTGAGGAATGGACGTAGGAGTGCCCGTTTAGGCTCCATCGAAAATCGCCGGACGCCGATTCGTCCGGAACCTGTCGTCCGCTCAGCGCCCGACGCGGCCCGCCGCCAGCACCAGCCGGGCCAGTTCCTCGTGGCAGATGTCACTGTGGGCACCGGCCGGCGGGCCGCCGCGGCGCACCACCTGGGCCGCGTCCACGCTGACGCACCCGCTGCCCGGCAGCCCGTCGCGCAGCGCCTCGCCGAGGCTCATGCGCACCGCCCCCGGCACGGCCCGGATGCCCTCGGCGCCCATCGCGCGCCAGCGCGGGTCGTCGCCGGCCGCCGCGGGATCACCGGCGAGCCCGAAGGCCAGCGGGTAGAAGACGCCCAGCGCGCTGTCGTGCCGCGAGTACGACGCCACCACCGGGCCGTCCACCCGGTCCTGGAGCGCGGCGAGCGCGCCCCCGCCGCGCGGCGCGTGCGGCAGGCCGCAGGCGAAGGAGTAGTGGGACAGCGTGCCCTGGAGCAGCGTCAGCGACTTGACGTTGTGCGCCCCGTGCGGCAGCCCGCGGAGCGCGAAGGCCACCAGCCGGGCCCCGTGGCCGTGCCCGACCAGATGGACCCGCACGTCGGGCGCGGTCCGGGCCAGCCGCCCGAGCAGCGGGCCGAGCCCCAGCTCCCCGACGGTCCCGGCCCGGCGCTTCAGCGCGTAGTACGTGGTCTGCCGCAGCAGTTCCTTCGCGCCCCGCCACGGCCAGGGCACCACGGCGGGCACCATGACCGGCGGCCCGCCGGGCGGTGTGCCAGCCGCCGGACCCCGGGCACCGGGTATCGCCGCGCCCGGACCCCAGGCGCCGGGTATCGCCCCGCCGGGCGGGCCCCAGGCGTCCGGCGCCGGGCCGGCGTCCAGGGCCTCCGACAGCCGTCGGCACAGCGTCGGGACGCTCTCGTAGAGCACGGCGGGCGGCCCCTGCTCGTCCTGCGGCAGGTCCTCGGCGAAGCCCGACTCCAGGCCGCCGGCCGGGACGGCCGCCAACTGCCGTGCCAGCGAGCCGAACTCCTCGAACGCCGCCCAGGAGGCCGGCTGCTCGTCGAGGAGCACCGCCAGCCGCCGCACCGCGGCGTGCCGGCCGGGGTGCAGCGCGGCCAGCCCGTCACGGGTCGCCCGGTCGAGGCCCGGCCCCGTCGGCTGCGCTCCCGGTGCGGGCGGCTCCACATCGGGGATCGACTCGTCCGTGAACCGCATCGACGGCCAGGCGACCGTCGCGCAGGCGAGCCGCGCCTGCGGGGTCTGGGCGACGAGTTTGCCGAACGGGGCGAAGAACGCCGTGTCCAGCGCCCGCGCCGTGGCGGGGGAGTTGTGCCACCCGTGCGCGAACAGGAGCAGATCGGTGACGCCCGGCTCCACCAGGCCGTCGCACGGTCCGAGCGGATCGCCGTCCGCTCCGAAGACCGCCTCCCGGTACGGCTGCCCACCTGTGTCGGCCATGGCGCCCCTCCCCTTGTCCCCTCACCCCAGCATCCTGCGCAAGGGAGGAAACAGCCATACCCGCGGAGGATCAGAGACGTTCGGCCGCCCGGACCTCATGCAGATGGATGAGGACGTCGTACGACGTGAGCAGGCGCACCTGCTCGGGCTCGTCCGGCCAGGCATTGCCGATGTCCCAGGTGGGACGGGCGACTCCCAGCCACTGGCGGGCCGTCCGCGGGGCCGTGCGCAGATCGGCGTACCAGTCGTGCGCGGCGACCCGTTCCAGGGTGTGCTCGGCCCGGCCGGGGCCGGGCGCCGGGACGGAGAAGGTGCCGAGCCGCTCCCCGGGGTCCGTCAGGTCCAGGGCGTTGAACGACCCCCGGCCGAAGGTGAAGCCGACGCTCACATAGGAGTCGCCGATCAGGTCCCGCAGGAACGCGCCCTGCACCTTGGGATAGTTCTCGGGGTCGGTGGTCTCGTAGCGGACGTGACCGTTGTGGGCGGAGAGCAGCATCCGGTGCCCGGTGTGCCGCTGCCACCAGACGGTGTTCTCGGCCATCATCCGGTCCCGGTGGCGCATGGCCGCGCCGACCTGTGCCGGGTCCTCGAAGTCGAAGGCGAACTCGGCGCCCGTCTGCGCGATGGCGCGGGCGTGCTGGAGGACCCAGGCGCGCCGCTCGCGGTCCGGTCCGGGCCGCTGCCGCTCCAGCAGCGCGAGGGCGGCCCGCACGTCGGCGGCCATGGCCCGGCGCTCGGCGAGCGGCCGCCGCATCGAGCGCTCGATGGTCTCCCGGACCCCGCCGGCCGGCCGGGACGCCGCGTAGAGCCGCTCGAACTCGGGGAGCAGCCGGGGATGGCGGGCCGCCACGTAGGAGGTGACCTCGTCGAACAGCCGCGGCCCCGCGTAGGCGATGTCGTTGCCCATGAACTGCACCGGCCGGTCGGGGTGCCGGACGTTGTGCCGCCGCATCCACTCCAGGAGGTCCAGGTACTCGCGGGTGTGCCAGATCAGGTACGACTCCTGGAACTCCTCGCGCATGATCGTGCGGGGATCGCCCTCGCCGCGCAGCACGTACGCGTTCAGCCGCAGCCCCGCGCTCCAGTTGGCCTCCAGGGCGTACGTGGTGAAGTCCTCGTGCTCGACGAGGTGCCGGAACAGCCGGTGCTTGGTGGTGAAGAACTCGGACGAGCCGTGGGTCGCCTCGCCGACGCCCACGACGGTGGCCGAGCCCGCCATGGCGGCCAGTGGACGCAGGTCGGAGAGCGGCTCGGCGTGCCGGGCGAGGGCGCGCACCGGGTCGTCGGTCTGCTGCTGCGCCCGCGCGGGCGCCATCAGGGCGATGGCGGCCAGTGCCGCGAGGAACAGCACGGCGTGCCGGAGCAGGGGATGCCTTCTGAGGTCTCGCAGCCGGGGGCGCATGGCCCCCACCCTCCCCGCGCGCCCGGGGGCGGGGCCAGGGTGCGGCCACCCGGAGCGGGGGTGGGGACAGCCTCACCCCCGCCCGGGCCGGCCGGGTCAGTAGCGCAGATACCTCCTGCGCACGGCGCGGAACGCGGCCAGATCGGCCGCCCAGGCCCCGACGACCTCGTCGGTGTCCGCGCCGGCGTCGATCAGCGTGCGCACCGAGGTGGTGCCGGTGAGCTTGTCGATCCAGTTGTCCGGCCGCCAGGCGAATCCGCTCCAGCTCGCCTTGGCCGTCACCAGCAGCCCGATGCCGGCGCGCACCGGGTCGAAGGACGCGCGGTCGTGCACGTGCACCTGGACGCCGCCCACGGTCCTGCCCTGGAACTTGGAGAACGTGGGCGCGAAGTAGGCCTCGCGGAAGCGGACTCCGGGCAGTTCCAGCGCGTTCGCCGCCTCGGCCCAGTGCCGGTCGACGCCCTCGGCGCCCAGCAGTTCGAACGGCCGGGTGGTGCCGCGCCCCTCGGAGAGGTTGGTGCCCTCGAAGAGGCAGGTGCCGGAGTAGACGACGGCGGTCTCCGGGGTGGGCATGTTGGGGCTCGGCGGCACCCAGGGCAGCCCGGTCTCGTCGAAGAAGTCGGTGCGCCGCCAGCCCTTCATGGTGACCACGGACAGGTCCACCGGCTGCGTCAGGAACTCGCCGTTGAACAGCAGCGCCAGCTCGGCGACGGTCATGCCGTGCGCCTGCGCGATGGGCTCCCGGCCGACGAAGGTGGCGAACCGCTTGTCGAGGACCGGGCCGAGGGCGGCCCGCCCGGTCACCGGGTTCGGCCGGTCCAGCACCACGAACCGCTTGCCGGCCAGCGCGGCGGCCTCCATGCAGTCGAACAGCGTCCAGATGTAGGTGTAGAAGCGGGCGCCGGCGTCCTGGATGTCGAAGACGACGGTGTCCACGCCCGAGGCGGTGAAGACGTCCGCCAGCGGCCGGCCGCTCTTCAGGTACGTGTCGTAGACCGGCAGTCCGGTGGCCGGGTCGTCGTAGCGGCCCTCGGAGCCGCCGGCCTGCGCGGTGCCGCGGAACCCGTGCTCGGGGCCGAAGACCGCGATCAGGTCCACCCGCTCGTCGGCGTGCATCACGTCCACGATGTGGCGCACGTCGCGGGTGATGCCCGTCGGGTTGGTCACCACCCCGACGCGCTCGCCCGCCAGGGCCGCGTAGCCGTCCGCCGCGAGCCGCTCGAATCCCGTGCGCACCGCGCGGCCCCGGTCGCCGTGGGCGGCGGCGGTCGGGGCGGCGGCCGCGAGGGCCCCCACCGCACCGCCGCCCGCGGCCAGCAAACCCCGTCTGGACAGGCTCATCGGGCTACCTCCGTGATCGCCGTCTGTCATGGCCACGCAGGCTAGCGCTCCTGACGCCCGCCGGGAACGACCTCGGCGGCACCCGTGTGCCCGACCCCTTCCCCCGGCACATACCGACCGGTTAGTCTGCCCGCAGAGCCGAGGACCTGCGAAGGGCGGAGTGTGATGAGTACGGTGCGGGGCGCGGGAGTTGTGGTCACGGGCGCGGGCGGCGGCATAGGCGCCGCGCTCGCCCGGCGGTTCGCCGCCGAGGGCGCCCGGGTCGTGGTCAACGACATCGACGCCGCCAAGGCCGAGGCCGTCGCCGCCGACGTCGGCGGCACCGCCGTCCCCGGCGACGCCTCCGGCATCGTGGAAGCCGCCCGCGAGGCGCTCGGCGGCACCGTCGACGTCTACTGCGCCAACGCCGGCCTGGGCTCCGGCGGGGACGCCTTCGCCGACGAGGACGTGTGGGCCGCCGCCTGGGACGTCAACGTCATGGCGCACGTCCGCGCGAGCCGCGCCCTGCTCCCCGACTGGCTGGAGCGCGGCAGCGGGACCTTCGTCTCCACCGTCTCCGCCGCCGGACTGCTGACCATGATCGGCGCCGCCCCGTACAGCGTCACCAAGCACGGCGCCCTCGCCTACGCCGAGTGGCTCTCCCTCACCTACCGCCACCGCGGCCTCAAGGTCCACGCCATCTGCCCCCAGGGCGTGCGCACCGACATGCTCGCCGCCACCGGATCGGCCGGCGACATCGTCCTGAAGCCCACCGCGATCGAGCCCGAGGACGTCGCCGACGCCCTCTTCGACGCGATGGCCGAGGACCGCTTCCTGGTCCTGCCGCACCCCGAGGTGGCGGGCTACTACCGGGCCAGGGCCGCCGAGACGGACAAGTGGCTCGGCGGCATGAACCACCTCCAGCGCAAGTGGGAGGAGGTCTCCCGGTGAGCTCCGTCTACGCCGCGCGCCCCTGGCTCGGCCGCCTGAGCGAGGCCCAGCGCGCCCCCGTCGACCCGCCCCCGAGCGTGCTGGGCGCCTTCCGCGCCGCCGCCGCCCGCGCCCCCGGCAGGACCGCGCTCGCCTACTTCGACGGCCGCCTCACCTACGGGGAGACCGACACGCTCTCCGACTCCGTCGCCGGGCACCTCGCCGCCCGCGGCATCGCCCCCGGCGACCGGGTCGCGCTCATGCTCCAGAACACCCCGCACTTCGTGATCGCCCTGCTCGGCGCGTGGAAGGCCGGCGCCACCGTCGTCCCGCTGAACCCGATGTACAAGAGCGGCGAGGTCTCCCACGTCCTCGCCGACGCCGGGGCCGCGGCCCTCGTCTGCTCCGACCGGGCCTGGGAGGCGTATCTGCGCGACTGCGCCGCCGCCTCCCCGGTGCGCGTCGTCCTCACCGCCTGCGAACTCGACCTCCAGACCCGCGGCGACACCCGGGTCCTCGGCTTCGCCCGCGAGACGCCCGCCGCCGACGCCGACGACCTGCTCGACGCCGCCCGCGGCGGCCTGCCCGCACCCGGAGTCCCCGAGCCCGCCGCCGGCGACACGGCCCTCATCAGCTACACCTCCGGCACCAGCGGCACCCCCAAGGGCGCGATGAACCCGCACGGCGCCCTCGCCTACAACGCCGAACGCCAGCGCACCGGCCACCCCGTGCCCGAGGGCGCCTGCTACTACGCGCTCGCGCCGCTGTTCCACATCACCGGCATGGTCTGCCAGCTCGCCGCCTGCTTCGCGAACGCCGGCACCCTCGCGCTCACCTACCGCTTCGACGCCGGGGTCGTCCTCGACGCCTTCGCCGAGCACCGGCCCGCCTACACCGTCGGCCCCTCCACCGCCTTCATGGCGCTGGCCGCCCACCCGGCCGTCACCCCGGACCACTTCGCCTCCTTCGCCGTGATCTCCTCGGGCGGCGCGCCGCTGCCGCCCGCGCTGGTCGAGGGCTTCCGCGAGCGCTTCGGCCCCTACATCCGCAACGGCTACGGCCTCACCGAGTGCACCGCGCCCTGCGCCGCCGTGCCCCCGGAGCACGAGGCCCCGGTCGACCCCGCCTCCGGCACGCTCTCCGTCGGCGTCCCCGGCCCCGACACGATCGTGCGCATCCTCGACGAGCTGGGCGACGAGGTCCCCCTCGGCGAGCAGGGCGAGATCGCCGTCCGCGGACCGCAGGTCGTCCCCGGCTACTGGGGACTGCCCGAGGCGAGCGCCCAGGCCTTCCCCGGCGGCGAACTGCGCACCGGCGACATCGGGTTCATGGACACCGACGGCTGGCTGTACGTCGTCGACCGCAAGAAGGACATGATCAACGCCTCCGGCTTCAAGGTGTGGCCGCGCGAGGTGGAGGACGTCCTGTACACCCACCCCGCCGTGCGGGAGGCGGCCGTCGTCGGCGTGCCCGACGCCTACCGGGGCGAGACGGTCCGGGCCTACGTCAGCCTGCGCCCCGGCGCGGAGGTGGCGCCCGGCGAGCTCTCCGCCTACTGCGAGCAGCGGCTCGCGGCGTACAAGTACCCCCGTGACGTGACGGTCCTGCCGGAACTCCCGAAGACCACGAGTGGGAAGATCCTCAGGCGGGAACTGCGTTCGCAAGCGTAGAGACCGGCCCGGCACCAGAGGAAATCAAGACGAAAGGCGGGTGGCGCGATGGCCAGGACCACGGACGGGGAGGGGACCCCCGTACCGCAGAGACTGCTGGCCACCGCCACCCGCCTGTTCGCGGAGCAGGGGTACGACCGCACCTCGGTCCAGGAGATCGTGGAGAAGGCCGGCGTCACCAAGGGCGCCCTCTACCACTACTTCGGCTCCAAGGAGGACCTCCTCCAGGAGGTCTACGCCCGCGTCCTGCGCGTCCAGCAGGAACGCCTCGACGCCTACGCGGACGCCGACGAACCGATCGAGGACCGGCTGCGGGGCGCCGCGGCCGACGTCGTCGTCACCACCATCGACAACCTCGACGACGCGGCGATCTTCTTCCGCTCCATGCACCACCTGAGCCCCGAGAAGCACAAGCAGGTCCGCGCCGAGCGCCGCCGCTACCACGAGCGCTTCCGGGCCCTGGTGGAGGAGGGGCAGCGCAGCGGCGTCTTCTCCACGGCCACCCCCGCCGACCTCGTCGTCGACTACCACTTCGGCTCGGTCCACCACCTCTCGACGTGGTACCGCCCCGACGGCCCCCTCACCAAGCAGCAGGTCGCCGACCACCTCGCCGACCTCCTCCTGCGCGCGCTGCGCCCGTAGGGCGCAGCGCGGAAGTCCCTCCTGGCCCGCGTCCCTCCTGGCCCGCGGGCGGACGGAGCTGCTTCGGCAGCACGCCCCGGACCGGCCGCGGCCGCCCAGCGGTGGCCCGGTCCGCCCGGCCGGGCCACGCTGGATTCATGGCCACCCGCCTGCCGGCGCTGTGGAGCACGGCCTACGGCTCCACCCCCCACCGGCTCCGCCGGGCCCTCGCCCGGGCCGCGCTCCGCGTCGCGCGCTTCGCCCGCGAGCTGGCCCTGGCGGACCACACACCGGGCGGCGGGTACTGACCCGAGGGCTCACCGCGGGCCATCCGCCTCCGCGTACAACCCTCGCGCCCGCGTACAACCCTCGCGCCCGCCCGGAGGTCTGATCCTGCGCGCGCAGCGTGCGCGCCCGGTCTCCTGGGGGAAATGTGCCTCGCACCCGTACGGCCCGGCGGCTCGCCGCGGCCGTCTCCACCGTCCTCGCCGTCACGCTCGGAGCCGGCGGCATGAGCGCCCCGGCCCTGGCCGCGTCCCCCGTGTCCGCGGTCGCCGCGCCGGCGGAGGCGGGGGCGCGCGCCACGGCCGACGAGGGCGTGTCGCCGTTCCCCGCCGGCTTCAGGCTCACCGGGGCGACCGCGACGGGGTACCTGGTCAGGTCCGAGACGTCACTGGAGCACCGCTGGGTCAGCGCCGCGGACGGCGAGCACACGACCCTGGCGTCCTCCTCGGCGGCCAACGCCACAGGCATCGGGGACCTGGTGGTGGACCGCGCGCCGAACGCGGCCGTGCTGCGCGACATGGCCGCCGGCACCCAACTGCTGCGTGTGGCCTTCCCCGTGGGCTCGGGCATCTCCTACGCGGGTGGGGCGGGCCGGACGATCTTCACCACCGTCGTCGACGAGGGCGGCCGGACCGTCCTGCGCGGGCACGGCGTGGACGGCGTGGTCACCCCGCTCACCGGGCTGCCCGCCGGCGCCACCGCGATCGCCGTCGGCGCCGCCACCCCGGAACACGCCCTCGTCACCTTCACCGCGGCGTCGGGGGAGCGCACCTGGGGCTTCGTGGACCTGGCCGCGTCCACCGTCTCCGTCCACGGGCCGATTCCCCCGGCGGGCCTCAAGGGGGACGTGGCCGTCTCCCGCACCCACCTCGCCTGGGTCGAGGAGGAGGGCTCGAAGGGATCGGTGGTCGTCGTGACCCGCGCCACCGGAACGACCCAGCGGATCCCGCTCGGCGCCTCGGCGTACGGCGTCGAGATCGGTTTGGCCGGCGACTGGCTGACCTACGGCGAGCGCGGCGGGCACACCTCCGGGACCCCGGACCCGATGCACGCGCTGACCGCGCGCCACCTGACGAACGGGACCGTCCGCCGGCTGCTCGACCACGTGAACTCGGCGGCCACGGGCCCCGACGGCTCCCTGTACGTGCGCGGCGGCACGGTGGCGAAGGGCGAGGGCGTCTACCGCGTCGCGCCGCCGGCGGCCGGCGGGGCCCCGTCCGCGGAACTCGTGGCGACGACGGGCGAGTCCACGGCGCTCAGCCTGCGCGGCCACGACATCGGGTCCGTGATCGACCTCGACGCACCGCACGGGCAGCGCGCGCTGACCTGGCGGCTGTCACGTCACAACGCGGACCTCACGGGGACGCTGCGGCACGTGCGCACCGGGAAGACCATGCGCTTCTCCGTCACCCACCCGTACACGCCCGACTACACCTTCCCGTGGCAGGGCGACCTGGGCTTCGACGAAAGGGTGTCCGCCTACAACGGCGAGTACACCTGGGAGTTCACCGCCCGTCCGCTGAACGGCATCGGCCCCGACCTGAAGGCGTCCGGCCGCTTCACCGTCACGCGCGCCCCCTCCGCGCACGACTTCACGGACAACGGCGCCCCCGACCTCCTCGCCCGGGACGCCGGCGGCCGGCTCTGGCGGCTCGACACCGACTACTGGGCCTACGCCGACCAGCTCGACGGCACGGACCGGGCGCTCGTCGGCGGCGGATGGAACACCTACGACCTGATCGAGTCCGCCGGGGACCTCGCCGGGGCACGCACCGACGACCTGGTGGCCCGGGACCGCTCGGGCGTGCTGTGGCTGTACCTCGGCAAGGGCGACGGCACCTTCACCGCCCGCACCCGGGTCGGCGGCGGCTGGGGCGGCTACACCTCCGTCGCCGCGGGCGGCGACCTCACCGGCGACGGCCGCGCCGACCTCGTCGCGTCCGACGCGTCCGGTGTCCTGTGGCTCCACCGGGGCACCGGCGACCGGAGCGCGCCGTTCGCCGCCCGCACCCGGGTCGGCGGCGGCTGGGGGATCTACGACAGCCTCACCCTGGCGGGCGACCTGGCCGGGGCGAAGGCCGGCGACCTGCTGGCCCGGGACCACTCGGGCGTGCTCTGGCTGTACCTCGGCAAGGGGGACGGCACCTTCACCGCCCGGACCCGGGTCGGCGGCGGCTGGGGAGCGATGCCGCAGCTCGTCGCCATCGGCGACGCCGACCGCGACGGACGGGCGGACCTGCTGACCGTCGGCTCGGACGGCCTCAAGTGGCTGTACAAGGGCACCGGCGACCGCGCCGTGCCCTTCCGGCAGCGCAGCCTCGCCAACCTGGTCCTCCCGGAGTGGGACGGCAACCACCTGGTCTGAGCCGGCGCGCGACGGACGGACGCGCTCGGACGGAGGCGCGCGACGGACGGACGCGCTCGGACGGACGCGCGGAGGGGCAGACGGACGCGCGGACGGACGGACCGCGTCCGCCCGTCCGCGCAGAGGGCCTCAGAGGTAGCGCTTCAGCTCCCGGCGGGCCAGGGAGCGCTGGTGCACCTCGTCGGGGCCGTCCGCCAGCTTCAGGGTGCGGGCCGACGCCCACAGCTCCGCCAGCGGGAAGTCCTGGCTGACGCCGCCCGCGCCGTGCACCTGGACCGCCTTGTCGAGGATGTCCACCACGGCACGCGGCGTCGCGATCTTGATGGCCTGGATCTCGGTGTGCGCCCCGCGGTTGCCCACGGTGTCCATCAGCCAGGCGGTCTTCAGCACCAGCAGCCGGAGCTGCTCCACGGTGACCCGGGCGTCGGCGATCCAGTTCTGGACCACGCCCTGCTGGGCGAGCGCCTTGCCGAACGCCTCACGGGAGACCGCGCGCCGGCACATCAGCTCGATCGCCCGCTCGGCCATGCCGATCAGGCGCATGCAGTGGTGGATGCGGCCGGGCCCGAGGCGGGCCTGGGCGATGGCGAAGCCGCCGCCCTCCTCGCCGATCAGGTTGGAGGCGGGGACCCGGGCGTCGGTGAAGACGACCTCGGCGTGGCCGCCGTGGGAGTGGTCCTCGTAGCCGTACACCTGCATCGCGCGCCGGATCTCGACGCCCGGGGTGTCGCGCGGCACCAGGATCATCGACTGCTGGCGCCGGATGTCCTCGCCGTCCGGGTCGGTCTTGCCCATCACGATGAAGATCTCGCACTTGGGGTTCATCGCCCCGGAGATGTACCACTTGCGGCCGTTGACGACGTAGTCGTCGCCGTCCCGGTCGATCCGGGTGCGGATGTTCGTCGCGTCGGAGGAGGCGACCTCCGGCTCGGTCATCGCGAAGGCGGAACGGATCTCCCCGGCGAGCAGCGGCTCCAGCCACTGCTTCTTCTGCTCCGCGCTGCCGAACTGCGACAGCACCTCCATGTTCCCGGTGTCCGGGGCGGCGCAGTTCAGCGCGGTGGGCGCGAGATGGGGGCTGCGGCCGGTGATCTCGGCGAGCGGCGCGTACTGGAGGTTGGTCAGACCGGCGCCGTACTCGGAGTCGGGGAGGAAGAGGTTCCACAGGCCCTGCCTGCGGGCCTCCGCCTTGAGCTCCTCGACGATCGCGGGGGTGTCCCACGGGGAGGCGAGACGGGCGCGCTGCTCGTGCTCGATCTCCTCGGCCGGGTGGACGTGCTCGTCCATGAAGGCCAGCAGCCGGGCGCGGAGTTCCTCGGTGCGGGCGTCGAATGCGAAGTCCATGGGGGCGCTCAGCCTTCCTGGAGGGTGGTGAGACCGTGCTCGATGAAGACGGGGACGAGATCGCCGATCCGGTCGAAGCCGGCGCCGACGGTCTGGCCGAGGGTGTAGCGGTAGTGGATGCCCTCCAGGATCACGGCGAGCTTGAACCAGGCGAAGGCGGTGTACCAGGAGATCGCGGACGCGTCCCGGCCGGAGCGGGCGGCGTACCGCTCGATCAGTTCGGCCGGGGCGGGGTGTCCGAGGGCGCCCGCGGTGGTGCTGATGGGAGAGCCGGGCAGTTCGAGCCGGCGGCTGTACATCACCAGCAGACCGAGGTCGGTCAGCGGGTCGCCGAGGGTCGACATCTCCCAGTCGAGCACCGCCTTGATGCGGTCGTCCTCGCCGATGAGCACGTTGTCGAGGCGGTAGTCGCCGTGCACCACGGTGGGCGCGGGGGAGACGGGCAGCTCGCGCCCGAGCGCCGCGTGCAGCTCGTCGATGCCGGCCAGCTCCCGGCCGCGCGAGGCGGCGAGCTGCTTGCCCCAGCGGCGGAGCTGCCGGTCGAGGAAGCCCTCCGGCCGGCCGAAGTCCCCGAGGCCGACGGCCTCCGGATCGACGGCGTGCAGGTCGACGAGGGTGTCGACGAGACCGAGCACCGCCTCCCGGGTGCGCTCCGGGCCGAGCGGGGCCAGCTCCTCGGCGGTGCGGTACGGGGTGCCCTCGACGAACTCCATGACGTAGAACGGCGCCCCCAGCACGGAGTCGTCCTCGCACAGCAGCACAGGCTCCGGCACCGGCACGGCGGTCCCGGCGAGCGCGCTGATGACCCGGTGCTCGCGCTTCATGTCGTGCGCGGTCGCGAGGACATGTCCCAGCGGCGGGCGCCGGACGACCCACCGGTTCGTCCCGTCGGTGACGGCGTAGGTGAGGTTGGAGCGGCCGCCCTGGATGAGCCGCGCGCTGAGCGGTCCGCTCACCAGCCCCGGTCGTTCGCGGTCGAGATGGCCGCGCAACTGCTCGGGGTCGAGGCCCTGTGGGGCTGGGCTCATGGGGGGCACCTCCGGGGGCGGTTCCGGTCGTCGGTCCTGGACGCGACCATGATGACCGACCAGTCGGTATGTCGTCCAGCCCGTGAACCGCACCGGGAACGCACATCACAGGGAGGGCCGGACGGCGCCGCCCCGGGAGGGGCGCCGTCCGGCCCGTGTGCGCGGCCGCCGTCAGGCGTGGCAGGCGATCGGGGTGCCGCCGTTCATCAGGGTCATGTCGCCGACGACCGCCGCCATGTCCAGCGGCGAGCCCTCGGGAAGCCCCGCCAGCTCCGCGTAGGCGCGGTGCACGTTCGCCACCAGGCGCTCGCTCTCCCGGAGCTCGGCGAACTCGCCGAGCTCCGCCGCCATGGCCGTCTCCAGCGGAGTGCGCCCTGCGGCGTGACCCCGCTCGGCGAGTTCGGCCACGAAGAGGAGGTAGCGCTCCGTCGCGTCGTACGCCGACGGGTCCGTCACCGGCCCGTGGCCGGGCACCACGATCTCCGCGTCGAGCGAGCGCAGCACGCCGAGCGCCCGCAGCGAACCGCTGAGCGAACCCGCCATCAGGAACGGCGTCCCGCCGGCGAAGATCAGGTCACCGGTGAGGACGATGCCCTCGGACGGCAGATGCACGACCGTGTCGCCGAGGGTGTGGGCGGCACCGCCCGGATGCAGGAGACGCACCTCGCTGCCGCCCGCGTGCAGCGTCATCCGGTCGTTGTAGGTCACGTCCGGCGGGGTTATCCGCACGTCCCCGAAGTCTGTTTCCGGCCACAGCGCGTGCAGCTGCCTCCCGGCGGACAGCACTTCCTCGCGGCATGCGTCGTGACCGGCGATCACCGCCTCCGGCAGGAAGACGCCGTTGCCGTACGTGTGGTCGCCGTGGTGATGGGTGTTGACGACGATGCGCGGCGGCGGGGCGCCGGTGCCGGTGAGCGCCGCCAGGAGGGCGCGCGCACGGTGCTCCGTGGCGGCGGTGTCGACGAGCAGGGTGGATTCCCCGTCGCTGACGAACCCGGCGTTGTTCAGGCACCAGCCGCCGTCCGGCTGGACGTAGGCGTGCACGTTCGGCGTCAGCCGGACGAGGTACGGATCCGTGGCAGGCACTGTGGTCCCCCTGACGGGCAGCTCCGGTCGATTCCAGGCCCGGTGCAACGGGCGCTCAGAGCCTGCCAGTTGCCGCGGTCAGGAGGAAATCGGCGCGGCGGTCACGGGTGGCCGCCACCCGGCGGGGGCGCCGTTCGCGCGCGCGTGCGGCCCGGGGGGCCGGGGGCCGGCCCGGAGGCCGGTGCCGGCGTCCACGTGTCGTCCCGGAGGCCGTTGCCGGGGGACCGTCAGTGGTCGTCCCAGTGCCCGTCGTGCGGGGCGTGGCGGTGACCGTCGTGGACGTAGTCGACGTGGTCGCCGTGCGCGACGGCCGGGTGGCCGCAGCCGTCGCCGTGCTGGTGGGCGTGACCGCTGTGCGAGACGTGCTCACCGGCCTCGCACTCGTCCCAGTGCCCGTCGTGGGCGCGGTGGAGGTGCCCGTCGTGGGCGTAGTCGAGATGGTCGCCGTGGCGGATCTCGGTGTGGCCGCAGGTGGGGCCGTGGGCGTGGGAGTGGCCGGTGTGCTCGTGGTGCAGGACGGTCATGGCGCTCACCTCGTGATGGACATGCGGACAAATGCCGCATTCCAGGCTAGTGGGCTCATCGTCGACCGCCGGGGCGCCGGACCGGGCCACCGGGAAAGGCTGATGATCGCACCGCGTCGCCGTGCGGGCGGCGCCCCGCCGTCACACCACGATGGCGACGGCGGACCCTCACACCACGATGGCGACGGCGGACCCTCACACCACGATGGCGACGGCGGACCCTCACACCACGATGGCGACGGCGAACGCCGCCAGCACCAGGGTGCAGACCACCGCCGCCACCGCACCGCCCGTGGTGAGGGCGGCGGGCCGCGCGGCGGCCATCGCCAGCATCCGCCGGTTGGCCACGGAGGCGAACCCCAGCAGCGCCAGCACGCACATCCCCATCGCGAGCACATCCGTCCAGACCGGCTCCCCGCCGGCCACCTGCCGCACGGCGAGCACGGCCACCACCGTCCAGCTCAGCACGGTGCGACGCCAGGCCAGCCTGGTCCGCTCGGGCTGGAGACCCGGATCGCGCTCCGGCGGGGACGCCGTCACCCGTCGCCCCGCCGTGCCGCGGACCGCCGCCGGGCCGGGGCAGGCCCCGTCCCGGCCGTCATACGTCGCCCCAGGCCACGACCAGCACCATCGCGACCGCCACCACCGCCACCAGCACGGCCAGCAGCGCGGGGAAGCGCGACACCGGCAGGTCCTCGCCCCGGCGCATGGCGCGCTCGCACCGCACCCAGTGGTTCACGGCGCGCACCGCGCACGCCGCCCCCGTGCCGATCAGCGCGAGCGCCAGCCCGGCGCGGACGCCCCACCGGAGATCGGGCAGGAACTGGTCGACGGCGAAACCGCCGCCGATCAGGGCGAGCGCGGTGCGGATCCAGGCGAGGAAGGTCCGTTCGTTGGCGAGCGAGAACCGGTAGTCAGGGGTCTCGCCCTCGTCCCGGATGCGGGCCGGCGCGAACCACAGCCGCAGGCTCTGCACGAAATCGCTCACGCAGCGCACCCTACCCGCGGGTCCGGCCGCCGCCTCGTGCCGGGGCGCTCATGCGTCCCCGCCCTCCTGCGGGGGGTGCGGCCGCCCCTTGCCGCCCCCGGCGCCTGCGTCACTCCGCCGCGCGCGCGAGCAGGCGGCGGTACGCCTCCAGCCCGTCGGGCACCCACTCCCACTCGTCCAGGCGCGCCGACAGTTCCGCCCCGTCGAGGAAGGAGTGCCAGGCGACCTCCTCGGGCTGCGGCTGCACGGGCAGGGTGCAGCGGACCTCGTAGACCCGCGACCACCAGCTCCGCGCGGGGTCGCCGCCGCCGTCGTAGAGGAAGCCGAACAGCGGGGTGGGCGCGGGGAGTCCGCTGACCCCGAGCTCCTCCTCGGCCTCCCGCAGCGCCGCGTCGTCGTAGCTCTCGCCCGCGCCGACGACCCCGCCGACGAACATGTCGTACAGGGAGGGGAAGACCAGCTTGCCGGGGGTGCGCCGGTGCACGAAGACCCGGTCCTGGGCGTCCCGGGCGAGGACGAACACGCAGCGGTGCCGCAGCCCGCGCGCGTACGCCTCGGCGCGCGGGGCCCGGCCGATCACCCGGTCGTGCTCGTCCACGATGTCGAGCACCTCCGCCGCGGACGCCGCGGCGGCGTCGTCCGCCCCCGGTACGTCCGCCCCGTGCGCTCCGGCACCGGATCCGGCCCCGCCCGCGCCGCCGGCCGCCGTGCCGGAGCCCCTGGCGGAATCGGCCCCCGGGCCCGGCCCCACCACGGCGCCCGTGCCGGACACACCGGTGCCGGCGCCGGCCCCCGTGCCGGAAACGTCCCCCGCCCCGTCCAGCCGCTCCACCACGCGGAACCGCTCCGCCACCACCATCGTGCTGTCGTCCACGGTGAACTCCGGGTCGCCGAGCGCCTCGCGCATCTCCTCGGAGTGCCAGAAGCGTTCGTGGCCCGCCCGCCACTCGGCCACCGAGGCGTACCCCTCGCCCTCGTCCAGGGCGTGGCACAGATCGACCTCGCCGAGCGGGAGCACCCGCACCTCGGTCACCTCCAGCACGGCGACCTCGCGCCCCGCCGAGTCGATCAGCGCCGAGCGCTCCCCGACCGGGGGCAGTTCCTCCGCCTCCGCCTCGTACTCGGCGAGCAGCCCGGTCGTCGAGACCTTCTCCCCGCCGAGCACCGCGGCCACGAGCCGGTCGCGCAGCGGTCCGGGGAAGGCCAGCAGATACGGCTTGAGCGCTTCACGGTTCTCCATGCAGCCGCATTCTGGCAGCCCGGCGCCCCGCGGACGGGCGCGTGCCCCGGGGGCTCAGCCGTCGGAGTAGCTGAAGTCGCCCACGGTCCAGGCGCCGACGTCCCCGATCGGGACGCGGTACATCCCGCCGGTCTCCGGGATCCCCACGGTGCCCTGGAGGATCCGGGCGACATGGAAGTGCAGATGCGTCGGCGGGCCGTCGTGCGGTGCCGAGGCGGTGAAGACGCCGGCGAACTCGCCGAGGCGCTCCGAGTCCGCGAGGACCTCGGACACCCGCTGGCGCCACACGGCCTCGGGTGCCAGCCGGCCGGTGATGACGGCGCCGTGGGTGACCACGGTCAGGGACATCTGATTGCTGTGTCCGGACTCGACCCTGGCGGCGATGTCGACGAGCAGCTCATCGGGTTTGGCCATGGGGCCGATCCTATGCACCCGGCGGCGTGTGCCCCAGGCCCGCGGCGGCGGTGGCGCGAACGCAGCGCCCCCTGGGCGCACGGCGAAGGGCCGGTCCCGGACGGGTCTCCCCGTCCGGGACCGGCCCCTGGTCCCTCGCCCAGCCGTCCGTCCGGGCGGCTACAGCACCAGCGAGAGCAGCAGGACGAACACGATGCCGACGACCGAGATGATGGTCTCCATCACCGACCAGGTCTTGATCGTCTGGCCGACGCTCATGCCGAAGTACTCCTTCACCAGCCAGAAGCCGGCGTCGTTGACATGGCTGAAGAAGAGCGAGCCCGCACCGATCGCGAGCACCAGCAGGGCGGCGTGCGAGGTGGACATGTCGGCCGCCAGCGGCGCGACGAGTCCGGCGGCGGAGATCGTCGCCACCGTCGCGGAGCCGGTCGCGAGCCGGATCGCCACGGCGATCAGCCAGGCGAGCAGCAGCGTCGGGATGGCCCAGTTCTCGGAGAAGTCCAGGATCATCTGGCCGACGCCGATGTCGATCAGGGTCTGCTTGAAGCCGCCGCCGGCGCCGACGATGAGCAGCACACCGGCGATCGGGGCGAGCGACTTCTCGACGGTGGTGGAGAGGCGGTCCTTGGTGAACCCGGCGGCACGGCCGAGGGTGAACAGGCCGACTATCACGGCGGCGAGCAGGGCGATCAGCGGCGAGCCGATGACGTCGGTGACGCGCTGGACGCCGTTCTCCGGGTTGTCGACGACGATGTCCACGAGGGCCTTGGCCATCATCAGGACGACCGGCAGCAGCACGGTGGCGACGGTCGCGCCGAAGCTCGGGCGCTTCTCCAGCTCGTCGGAGGCGCGCTGGGGGATCATCTTCTCCGGCGCCGGGATGTCGACCCAGCGGGCGGCGTACTTGGAGAAGAGCGGGCCCGCGATGATCACCGTGGGCACGGCGACGACGAGGCCGAGCGCCAGCGTGACACCGAGGTTGGCGCCGATGGCGTCGATCGCCACCAGCGGGCCGGGGTGCGGCGGGATGAGGCCGTGCATCACGGAGAGGCCGGCGAGCGCCGGGATGCCGATGCGCATCAGCGAGTAGTTGCCGCGCTTGGCGACCATCAGCACGACCGGGATCAGCAGCACGATGCCGACCTCGAAGAAGAGCGGCAGACCGATGATCGAGGCGATGAGCACCATCGCCCACGGCATGGCGCGGCCACTGGCCTTGGCGAGGATCGTGTCGACGATCTGGTCGGCGCCGCCGGAGTCGGCGAGCAGCTTGCCCAGGATCGCGCCGAGGGCGATCAGCACACCGACACCGGCGACGGTGGCGCCGAGGCCCGCGGTGAACGAGGTGATCGCCTTGTCGAGCGGCGCGCCGGCGAACGCGCCGAGTGCGAGCGACCCGATGGTGAGGGCGAGGAAGGCGTGCAGCTTGAACCTGGTGATGAGCACGACGATGACGGCGATGCCCGCCAGGACGGCGAAGCCGAGCTGCGCGTTGCCCGCCGAGGTGATCGGCTCGACGGCGTCCGCTGCCAGCGTCTCGACGCTGAGACTGGTCACGGTGGGTCCTTAGTCTTCGGGGAGGTCTTCGAGCCCGCGCAGCGCGGCGACGGCCCGTCGGGTGATCTCTTCTGGGGTGCCGGACACGTCGACGGCGACGCCCGCCTCGTCATCCTCCAGGGGCTGGAGGGTGGCGAACTGGGAGTCCAGCAGCGCGGTGGGCATGAAGTGGCCCTTGCGCCCCGTCATCCGCTGCTCGATGAGCTCGCGGCTGCCGGTGAGGTGGAGGAAGACGGCGTCGGGCGCGGAGGCCCGCAGCCGGTCGCGGTACTCGCGCTTGAGCGCGGAGCTGGAGACGACTCCGCCCCGGCCCGCCCTGCCGTGCGCCCATGAGCCGATCGCGTCGAGCCAGGGGCGGCGGTCCTCGTCGTCCAGCGGGGTGCCGGCCGACATCTTGGCGATGTTGGCCGGGGGGTGGAAGTCGTCGCCCTCGGCGTAGGGAACGCCCAGTGCGGCGGCGAGCAGGGGACCGACGGTGGTCTTGCCGGTTCCTGCCACGCCCATCACCACAACGACGTGGGGGGTGCTCATCACGTGCCTCGCTGTCCGTCTTCGTCGACTCACGACATCGGTCCGTCGCGCTACTGAAACCCATTAGGTACGACTTATTCAAGAGGTTGAGACATAAACGTCATACTTTTTGTTCCCGGGTGCCGCCGTCCGCCCCGCCGGAGGTGTCCGCGCCCGGGACCGCGCCCGGGCGCGTCCCCCGCGCCTTCCCCGCGGCGGCGGCGTGACCCCCGCCCCGTACGCTTTGTCCATGACCACAGATGGCCGAGGGCTCCACACCCACGTGCTCGACACCCTCGGTCTCGCCATCGCGGCCGGCGAGTATCCGCCGGGCAGTGTGCTGCGCACCGACGAGGTCGCCCAGCGCTTCGACGTCTCGCGCACCGTCGTGCGGGAGGTGGTCCGGGTGCTGGAGTCGATGCACCTCGTGGAGTCCCGCCGCCGGGTCGGGGTGACCGTCCGGCCCGCCGACGAGTGGAACGTCTACGACCCGCGCGTCATCCGCTGGCGCCTCGCGGGCACCGACCGGCCCCGGCAGCTCCGCTCGCTGACCGTGCTGCGGTCCGCGATCGAACCGGTCGCCGCCTCGCTCGCCGCCGTCCACGCCACCCCCGAGCAGTGCGCCGCCCTCACCGAGTGCGCGCTGGGCATGGTCGCCACCTCGCGCGGCCAGCAGCTCGAGGGCTATCTGAAGCACGACATCGCCTTCCACCGCATCGTGCTGTGCGCCTCGGGCAACGAGATGTTCGCCCGGCTCGGCGACGTCGTCGCCGAGGTGCTCGCCGGCCGCACCCATCACCACGTGATGTTCGAGGACCCCGACCCGGCCGCCGTCACCCTCCATGTGCAGGTCGCCGAAGCCGTTCGCGAAGGCGACGCCGCGCGGGCGGAACGGCTCACCCGGGAGATCGCCGTCGGGGCCCTGGAAGAGCTGGACGTCCTCGCTCCCTGAGCGGCCGGGGGGCCGCCCCGCACCGTGCGGCCTTTCAACACCCTGCTGAAACCTCTGAAATTCCTCAGATGTCTACCTGGGTGAGGTTGCTCACTGCCAAAATCCCAGGGTTGCCTCGACGATGAGGCCCGGGCCGACGTGCCCCTGGGCCACACCGCGGCGACCACCCTCCGCCGCCGGGAAGGCCGCCGGCGGACGGCCGGGTACCGCACATCCCCCCTCACGAAGGCGAACATCCCTCTATGAGCGACCGCACCATGGCTGCGGCCGGCACCTCCGCCGCCACCACGGGCACCCCCCACACCGATGCCGGAGACGCCGGGTACCGCAAGGACCTCAAGTCGCGGCACATCAACATGATCGCCATCGGCGGTGCCATCGGCACCGGACTCTTCCTCGGGGCGGGCGGCCGCATGGCCGAGGCCGGCCCCTCGCTGTTCATCGCCTACGCGGTCTGCGGCGTCTTCGCCTTCTTCGTCGTCCGCGCCCTCGGCGAGCTGGTCCTGTACCGCCCCTCGTCCGGCGCTTTCGTCAGCTACGCCCGTGAGTTCATGGGGGAGAAGGGCGCCTACACCGCGGGCTGGCTCTACTTCCTCAACTGGTCGACCACCGCCATCGCCGACATCACCGCCGCGGCCACCTACGCCCACTTCTGGGCCATGTTCAGCGACGTCCCCCAGTGGGTCCTCGCCCTGATCGCGCTCGCGGTGGTGCTGGCCGCCAACCTCATCTCGGTGAAGTACTTCGGCGAGATGGAGTTCTGGTTCGCGATCGTCAAGGTGGCGGCCCTGGTCGTCTTCATGCTGATCGGCATCTTCCTGATCGTCACCTCCCACGACATCGGCGGCCACACCCCGGGCCTCGCCACCATCGGCGACAACGGCGGCGTCTTCCCCAGCGGCGTCATGCCGATGCTGCTGCTGATCCAGGGCGTCGTCTTCGCCTACGCCTCCGTCGAGCTGTGCGGCGTCGCCGCCGGCGAGACCGAGAACCCCGGCAAGATCATGCCGAAGGCGATCAACTCGATCATGTGGCGCGTCGGCCTGTTCTACGTCGGCTCGGTCGTCCTGCTCGCCCTGCTGCTCCCGTACACCGCGTACACCGGCGACGAGAGCCCCTTCGTCACCGTCTTCGACCGCCTCGGCGTCCCGGGCGCGGCCGGTGTGATGAACCTCGTCGTGCTCACCGCGGCGCTCTCCAGCCTGAACTCGGGCCTCTACTCCACCGGCCGCATCCTGCGCTCGATGTCGGTGGCCGGCTCGGCGCCCCGCTTCACCGGGGTGATGAACCGGGGCGGCGTCCCCTACGGCGGCATCCTGCTGACCGCGGGCTTCGGTGTCCTCGGTGTCGTCCTCAACTACGTCATGCCGGGCGAGGCCTTCGAGCTGGTGCTCAACTTCGCCTCGGTCGGCATCATCGGCACCTGGGCCATGATCATGGTCTGCTCGCTGCTGTTCTGGAACCGCTCGCAGGACGGCCGGGTCACCCGCCCCGGATACCGGCTCCCCTGGGCCCCGTACACCCAGATCGTGACCCTGTTCTTCCTCGGTTCCGTCCTCGTCCTGATGTGGATGGACGGCGGCATCAGCCGCACCACCGTCAACTGCCTGCCGCTCATCGCCGCCGCCCTCGTCGGCGGCTGGTTCCTGGTGCGCGGCCGGGTCCGCGCCGTCGCCGCCGGCCGCACCAGCCCCTGACCGGGCCGCGCCGGCCGCCCCGAGCCCCCCACGGCCCCCCACCCGGAGCCCCGCGGGTCCCTGCGACCCGCGGGGCTCCGGCCTGTGCGGGGCGGCGCGGCACGCGCCCTGAACAGGTCATAGTGTGGAGCCACATCACGTGTGACGAAGGGCAGGTTCTGCGATGCCGCAGCAGGTGAACGGTGTGATCGCACCCGGGAGGAACGAGCCGGTACGGGTGGAGACCATCACCATCCCCGACCCGGGACCGGGGGAGGCGGTGGTGGCGATCCAGGCGTGCGGCGTGTGCCACACCGACCTGCACTACAAGCAGGGCGGGATCAACGACGAGTTCCCCTTCCTCCTCGGCCACGAGGCCGCCGGAGTCGTGGAGTCCGTCGGCGAGGGCGTCACCGAGGTTGCCCCGGGCGACTTCGTGATCCTCAACTGGCGCGCCGTCTGCGGCCGCTGCCGCGCCTGTCGCCGCGGACGCCCCTGGTACTGCTTCGACACCCACAACGCCAAGCAGAGGATGACCCTCGCCGACGGCACCGAGCTGTCGCCCGCCCTCGGTATCGGCGCCTTCGCCGAGAAGACCCTCGTCGCCGCGGGCCAGTGCACCAAGGTCGACCCGGCCGTCTCCCCGGCCGTCGCCGGACTGCTCGGCTGCGGCGTCATGGCCGGCATCGGGGCCGCCGTCAACACCGGTGAGGTCGGCCGCGGCGACACCGTCGCCGTCATCGGCTGCGGCGGAGTCGGCGACGCGGCCGTCGTGGGCGCCCGCCTCGCCGGGGCCGCGAAGATCATCGCCGTCGACATCGACGACCGCAAGCTGGAGACCGCCCGCTCGATGGGCGCCACCCACACCGTCAACTCCCGCTCCACCGACGCCGTCGAGGCCGTGCGCGAGCTCACCGGCGGCTTCGGCGCCGACGTCGTCATCGAGGCCGTCGGCCGTCCCGAGACGTACGCCCAGGCGTTCTACGCCCGCGATCTCGCCGGCACCGTGGTCCTGGTCGGCGTGCCCACGCCCGACATGAAGCTGGAACTGCCCCTGCTGGACGTCTTCGGCCGCGGCGGCTCCCTGAAGTCCTCCTGGTACGGCGACTGCCTGCCCTCCCGCGACTTCCCGATGCTGATCGACCTGCACCAGCAGGGCCGCATCGACCTCGGCGCCTTCGTCACCGAGACCATCGGCCTCGGCGATGTCGAGAAGGCGTTCGCGCGGATGCACGAGGGCGACGTGCTGCGTTCGGTGGTGGTCCTGTGACCGCCCGCGTCGACCACCTGGTCACCTCCGGCACCTTCTCCCTCGACGGCGGCACCTGGGACGTCGACAACAACGTCTGGATCGTCGGCGACGACACCGAGGCGATCGTCGTCGACGCCGCCCACGACGCCGACGCGATCCTCGCCGCCCTCGGCGGGCGCACCCTGCGCGCGATCGTCTGCACCCACGCGCACAACGACCACATCGACGCCGCCCCGGCCCTCGCCGCGGCGACCGGCGCCCCCGTCCTGCTCCACCCGGACGACCTGCCGCTGTGGAAGCAGACCCACCCCGACCGGGCCCCCGACGGCGAACTCGCCGACGGGCAGACGATCACCGTCGCCGGCACCGCGCTGACCGTGCTGCACACCCCCGGCCACGCGCCCGGCGCCGTCTGCCTCCACGCCCCGGAGCTCGGCACCGTCTTCACCGGCGACACCCTCTTCCAGGGCGGCCCCGGCGCGACCGGACGGTCCTTCTCCCACTTCCCGACCATCGTCGAGTCGATCCGCGAGCGGCTGCTCACCCTCCCGCCCGAGACCGTCGTGCGCACCGGTCACGGCGACTCCACCACCGTCGGCGACGAGGCGCTGCACGTTCAGGAGTGGCTCGACCGCGGCCACTGATCCAGCGAGCGCCGGCTGGTGAACCGGCGCTCCTCCCCGGTGACGGGGTCGGTGAACTCCAGTGCCCGCGCCAGCAGTTGCAGCGGACGCCCGAAGTCCTCCGGCCCCTCGTCCCGCACCACCGGGTACAGCGGGTCGCCCAGGATCGGCAGGCCGAGGGCGTTCATGTGCACCCGCAGCTGATGGGTCCGGCCGGTACGCGGCAGCAGCCGGTACCGGCCGGTCCCCTCCCGCACCCCGGCGAGCTCCACCCGGCTCTCGCTGTTCGGCTCGCCCGGCACCTCGTACGCGGCGAGCACCCCCCGCTCCTTCACGATCCGGCTGCGCACGGTGCGCGGCAGCGCCACGTCCGGATCGTGCGCGGCGAGCGCCTCGTACTCCTTGCGCACCGCCCGGTCGCGGAACATCGTCTGATACGCCCCCCGGTCCGCGGGCCGCACCACGAACAGCACCAGGCCGGCCGTGAGCCGGTCCAGCCGGTGCGCCGGCTGGAGCAGCGGCAGCCCGAGGTCCCTCCGCAGCCGCGCCAGCGCGGTGTCGGTGACATGGCTGCCCCGGGGCATCGTGGCGAGGAAGTGCGGCTTGTCCGCGACCACCAGCCGCTCGTCGCGGAAGACGACTCCGACGGTGAACGGCACCGGCTCCTCCGGCGGGAAGTCCCGGTGGAACCAGAGGGTCCGTCCCGCCGTGTACGGCTCGGCGCCGCCCACCGGCCCGTCCCGGTCGACGAAGCGCCCCGCCGCGAGCATCGCGTCCACCCGCTCCGTCCCGATCGCCCGGCCGTAGCGCGCCACCAGGTGGTCGCGGACGGTCGGCCAGGCCCCGGACGGATCCTCGGGCAGCCGCACCCGCGCCGGGTCGATGCCGTCGCGCTGGGGCAGCGGCGCGGGGGTGGTGTGTCGTCGCCTCACCGACGGGACTCTACGGCCCCGTGACGGCACGGACCGCGCCCCGGGCCCCACAGCGGGCCCGGGGCGCGGCCCGGTCGGCGGGCGCCGGAATCAGTCGACGTAGGTGATGTCCGACTCGCGGTAGAGGCAGTTGGTGCTGTCGGGCCCACTGCCGATCTTGCTGGGCTCACCGCTGGTGGTGCCCTTGTACTTCGTGCAGATCTCGATGTCCCGGCCGGCGTCGTCGTACACGGTGACACCGCTCAGGCGCGCGGTGTCGCCGTAGTTGGTGTTGATGCCGACGAGCGAGTCGGCCGGGGCCGTCAGCCAGACGTTCTGCACCTGGATGTGCCGGGCGTACTGCGTGGAGCAGTTGCCGCAGGAGCGGACCAGCTTGCCGATGTCGTCGGCCTGGAAGTTCTTGACCACCAGGGTGCCGGCGCCGTTGTGCTGGAACACCTTGTCGGAGGCGAGCCTGGCGCCGCCGCCGTCGACCGTGCGCAGCAGCGAGGCGGAGCTGCCGCGGAAGGTGGCCGCGTCCTCGCCCACGTCCTCCCACCAGACGTTCTTGAGCGTGCAGGTGCCCTTGCAGTGGACGCCGTCCGCGGCGGGCGAGCCGAGGATCACGTTCTGCAGGGTGGCGCCGTCGGCCAGCTCGAACAGGGCGGGCAGGTCCTCGCTCTGGCCGTCGTCGCCGAGGTCGCCGGTGCCGTAGTAGCGCTTCATGTTGCCGTCGAGGGTGCCGGAGACGGCGATGGTCGAGCCCACGGCCTGCTGGCCGTTGGCGGAGGGCCAGGCCGGCCGGTCGCCCGGGTTCGTCGGCGGCGGCGTGGTGGGCGGCGGGGTCGTGGGCGGCGGCGTGGAACCGGCGGGGGTGAAGGTCCAGTGCTTGCTCTTCACCGAGTCGCAGGAGTTCTGCTGGATCAGGGCGCCGGACGCCGTCGAGCTGTCCTTGACGTTGAGGCACTTGCCGCCGTTGCCGTTGACGACCTGGAAGCCGCTGCCGGTCTCGGTCAGCTTCCACACCTGCGTCGCGGCGCCGGAGCAGGACTGCTGCTCGACGGGCTTGCCCGCGCTGGTGGACGCGTCCCGTACGCCGGCGCACCTGCCGCTGTGGGCGGCGGTCAGCGTGTAGCCGCCGCCGGACGCGGCGAGCGTGAAGGTCTGCTCGGCGGCGCCGTTGCACGACGACTGGGCGAGCTGGACGCCGCTGCCGGTCGAGGCGCCCGGCACCTGGAGACACAGTCCGCTGCCGGCGTTCTTCAGGCTGTACGAGCCCGGTGCGGGGGCGGCGGACGCCGAGGTGGCGGTCGCCAGGGCCGCGATGCCCACGGCGATGACCGAGCCGGCTGTGGCGAAAACGGCCGCTGTGCGGCCCCTCACCCTTCTGACATGCTTGTTCTTCGTGCGCACAAGGATTCCTTTCCTCACCTGCGGCTTCGTGGCAGGCGTCGGCGGGGGTGCTGGTGCGGTGCGGTGGCGATGCCGCAGCCCAACGCGCGAGGAACCATGGTTCTGGACTGCGTTCTCATATATGAACATCGCAGAACGTAGAACCACCGCGGTCCCGGGTCAAGGGCCGCGGCAGGGGCAACGAAAAAATCCCCACAGCCGAAGCTGTGGGGATCTCTCTGGTGTCCGAGGGGGGACTTGAACCCCCACGCCCGATAAAGGGCACTAGCACCTCAAGCTAGCGCGTCTGCCATTCCGCCACCCGGACAAGGTGTCTGTCTCGCGGCCCCGGGCCGTTCCGACGTGGAAAACCATAGCAAACATTCGGCCCTGCCCGATCACACCCCCGGCCGCCGTGAACACCGTGCGACGACCGGGAGCCGCCCTTGGGGAACCGGCGGCGATGGCGAGAGGATGGCGGCAGGACCACCAGCAGCGACATCGGGAGGAATCAGCGTGAGCGAGTCCCATGCGACCAGGACCGTCTCCGGGGAGGACGAGGTCGTCGACCTCTGCAGCGAGCTGATCCGGATCGACACCAGCAACTACGGCGACCACTCGGGCCCCGGCGAGCGCGCCGCGGCCGAGTACGTCGCCGAGAAGCTCGCCGAGGTGGGCCTCGAACCCCGGATCATCGAGTCCCACAAGGGCCGTGCCTCCACCGTGGCCCGCATCGAGGGCGAGGACCCCTCCCGGCCGGCGCTGCTCATCCACGGGCACACGGACGTCGTCCCGGCCAACGCCGAGGACTGGACCCACCACCCGTTCTCCGGCGAGATCGCCGACGGCTGCGTGTGGGGCCGCGGCGCGGTGGACATGAAGGACATGGACGCGATGACCCTCGCCGTCGTCCGCGACCGGCTGCGCAGCGGCCGCAAGCCCCCGCGCGACATCGTGCTCGCCTTCCTCGCGGACGAGGAGGCCGGCGGCACCTACGGCGCCCGGTACCTCGTCGACAAGCACCCCGACCTCTTCGAGGGCGTGACCGAGGCCATCGGCGAGGTCGGCGGATTCTCCTTCACCGTCAACGAGAACCTGCGCCTGTACCTGGTCGAGACCGCCCAGAAGGGCATGCACTGGATGCGGCTGACGGTCGAGGGCACCGCCGGCCACGGCTCGATGACCAACAACGACAACGCGATCACCGAGCTGTGCGAGGCCGTCGGCCGCCTCGGCCGGCACACCTGGCCGGTCCGGGTCACCAAGACCGTGCGCTCGTTCCTCGACGAGCTCTCCGACGCCCTCGGCACCCCGCTCGACCCCGAGGACATGGACGCCACCCTCGCCAAGCTCGGCGGCATCGCCAAGATGGTCGGCGCGACCCTGCGCAACTCCGCCGCCCCCACCATGCTCGGCGCCGGCTACAAGGTGAACGTCATCCCCGGCCAGGCCACCGCCCACGTCGACGGCCGCTTCCTGCCCGGCTACGAGCAGGAGTTCCTGGCCGACCTGGACCGGCTGCTCGGCCCCCGGGTCAAGCGCGAGGACGTCCACGGCGACAAGGCGCTGGAGACGAGCTTCGACGGCGCGCTGGTCGACGCCATGCAGAGCGCCCTCAAGGCCGAGGACCCCATCGCCCGGGCCGTCCCGTACATGCTCTCCGGCGGCACCGACGCCAAGTCCTTCGACGACCTCGGCATCCGCTGCTTCGGCTTCGCGCCGCTCAAGCTGCCCCCGGAGCTGGACTTCGCGGGCATGTTCCACGGCGTGGACGAGCGCGTCCCGGTCGACGGGCTGACCTTCGGGGTGCGGGTCCTCGACCGCTTCATCGACCAGTGCTGATCCGCCGGGCACCGGGGACGGGCTCAGCCGACGCCAATCGACCGTCTGTCCCCGTCCCACCGGAAAGAGTGAATGGGGGTTTCGCCTCGTAGCCCCCGTGCGCCCTCCTCGTTACAGGTGGTGCGGTCCGCGGCTGGGACCGCTTGTGCCAACTAGGAGGAATAATGATCAAGAAGGTCGTCGCTGCTGCGGCTGCCACCGGTGGTCTGGTGCTCGCTGGCGCGGGTGTGGCCATGGCCGACGCCGGCGCCCAGGGTGCCGCTGTCGGTTCCCCCGGCGTGCTCTCGGGCAACGTCGTCCAGGCGCCGATCCACATCCCGGTGAACGTGTGCGGCAACACGGTCAACGTGATCGGCCTGCTGAACCCCGCCTTCGGCAACACCTGCGTCAACGCCTGACGTTCATGTGACGTGCCGACCCGGTCCCCAGGGACCGGGTCGGACATCCGGGCGGTTCCGGAGTGCGTGCCATGCACTCCGGGGCCGCCCGGTTCTTCCTTTCCCCGGGCAGTGGACCGGGGCAACCTGACAGCTGGAAGGCAGGGCATCACACATGCGACAGGTCACGCGGAAGGGCCTGATCTCCGTTGCGGCGGCAGGCGGGGTCATCGCGCTCGGCGGGGGGTACGCACAGGCGGACTCGGTGGCGGCCGGCGGAGCGTCCAACTCCCCGGGCGTACTGTCCGGGAACTCGGTCCAGGCGCCCGTCCACGTCCCCGTGAACGCCTGCGGCAACACCGTGGACGTCGTGGGACTCCTCAACCCGGCCATGGGCAACTCGTGTGCCAACGTGTCCGCTCCGGGCGGCGGCTCGCACGGCGGGGGCGGTTCGCACGGCGGCGGCTCGGGCGGCGGCGGTTCGCACGGGGGCGGTTCGCACGGCGGCGGTGGCGGCCAGGGCGGCGGTTCGCACGCCGGGGGCGGCTCGCACGCGGGCGGCGGCACCAGCAACTCGCCGGGCGTCGGCTCGGGCAACAACGTGCAGGCCCCGGTCGACGTGCCGGTCAACGCCTGCGGGAACAGCATCACCATCGGCGGGCTGCTCAACCCCTCGTTCGGCAACGACTGCGCGAACGCCCCCGAGGTCCCGGAGACCCCCGTGACCCCGGAGACACCGCAGACGCCGAAGCCCGAGCAGCCGCGGACGCCGCACACCCCGGGCGCCTCGCAGGAGCCGAACACCCCCGGCGCCCAGACGGTCACGCCGCCCAAGGGCGACGAGCAGCTCGCGGAGACCGGCATGGGCGCGCTCGACGTCCTCGCCCCGGCGGGCGTCGGCATGCTCCTGGCCGGTGCGGTGCTCTACCGCCGGGCGCGCGCGGCCGCGTAGCCGGGCCCCCTCGCACGCCGACCGGAGCGTGACGGCGTGCGTACGCCGGGGAGCGGATCCCTCGACGAGGGGTCCGCTCCCCGGCGGTCGGCGATCACCAGGTGGCGCGTACCTGGCGGATGATCCGCCGGCGCAGACGCACCCGGCGGCTTCCGTCCCGGTGCAGCGTCAGTCGGTCCAACTCCCAGTGTCCGTACTCGGCGTGGTCGGTCAGCAGTCGTGTCGCCTCCTTGCGGGAGACCCCGCGCGGTACGTACACGTCGACAAATTCGTATTCCGGCATCGCATCTATTGTGCGGGCACCGGCCCGGTACGGATAGCGTCTGCACTATGTCTGATGCTGCGCAGCCCACCGCTGCCGAGGTACGTGCCGCCGCCGAGGCGGTCAAAGCCGCACTGGACCGTCACCTGGCGGCGGTCGAGAACCGCTCGGGCGAGGACGACCCGGCCGTCTACGAGGCCTTCAACGCCCTCGCCACGGCGGCCGAGGCCTACGACGAGAGGCTCTACGACCGCTACGACGAGGTGACCCCCTTCGAGATCCCGGGCGCGGACGACTCGCTGCCGCCGTACGCGGGGCCCGAGGAACCGAACGCCCTCAGCGTGCTGATCCGGCGCGACTACGCGGTGGTCGAACCGCAGCGGCTGCTCGCCCAGACGCAGCGCATCGCCGACCTCGACCGGGGCGCGCAGGAGCTCCCCGGGAGTGCGCCGGTGGTGGGAGCCAGCGTGCACGCGGCGCTCGGTGTCCTCTTCGGGGAGTACGAACCGGACGAGATCGCCTCCCGGCACAAGGAGTTCGGCCTGGAGGAGGGCGACTCCACGCTCTGGGTCGCCGCCGCCGACGAGCTGCCCGAGCCGGGGGAGTGGCTGAGCATGCCGTTCGACCAGGCCGACCCCCAGCGCGTGGTCTGCCGGTTCGACGTCAGCTCCGTCTTCGACGAGGACGACCTCGGGGACTTCGAGGAGACCGGCGACCTGGAGGAGTGACCCGGGGCGGCGCCCCGCCGCCGGGTGGGTGCCGTACCCGGCGCCGCCGGGCGGGACGGGCCCCGGGCGGCCAGGGCCCCGGTGGGGGCGGCGTCACGCCGCCCGCACCGGGGCCGCGGCGTGTGCGGCCCGGCCCGGGGCCCGTGGCGTGTGCGGGGCCCCGGGGGCTCACTCCGTGCCGGCCAGCAGCCCTTCCAGCAGCCCGCGCAGCCGGGTGGTGCGCGGCTCGCCCGGGACCTCGGCCACGGCGCGGGGGAGCGCCTGGTCGACACCGTGGACGACCGAGACGTGGCGCTCGCCCCGGCCGAAGGCCGTGTACACCCAGGGCCTGCTCAGCCCCTGCGCGGCGTCGCCGGGCAGCACCACGACGACCGCGGGCCACCGCGCCCCGGCGGCCTGGTGGGCCGTCAGCGCCCAGCCGTGGCGCACCGCGGACTCCACGCGCGCCCGGGGCACCACCGTCGCGGTGCCGTCGCAGTCCAGGTGGAGGCCGTCGGCACCGGCGGACACCACCGTGCCCGTGACCGTCCGGCCGAGCCCCTGCGCGTAGGCGACCCGGTCGCCCGGGTCGAAGCCGCCGAAGCGGCCGGGGCCCGGATTGAGCCGCTGCTTCAGGGCCGCGTTGAGCGCCCGGGTGCCGGCGGAGCCGCCGTGCCCGACGGTGATCACCTGCGTCTGCCCGGCGGGTACGCCGATGGCCCGGGGCACCGAGTCGGCCACGAGCTGCACCGCCCGGTGCACCGCCTCCCCGGCGTCCCGCACCGGCACGATCACGATCTCCTTGCCGGGCGCCTCGACCTGGTTCAGCTCCCCGATGCCGATGCCGGAGACCAGCTCCCCGAGAGGGCCCGGGTCCGGTGTCCGGGAGGCGACCTGCGGGCACACCCGGGCGGCGAGCAGATCCCCGAGCACCTGGCCGGCGCCCGCGGACGGCAGCACACCCGGGTCGCCGCCGAGCACCAGACGGCTGCCGTCCGGCATCGACTCGACCAGCACGGCGGCCGTCTCCACGTCGAGCTGCGGGGCGTCCAGCACCACCAGCAGATCCAGGGCGAACGCCCCGTCCTCGTCGCGGCCCGGCCCGGCCGAGCCGTCCAGCAGCGACGCGACGGTGACGGCCCCCGCCCCGGCGCCGAGCCTGCGGATCCCGTCGGCGCCGTGCACGGCCAGCAGGGCGCGCACACCGCGCGCCCGGGCACCGGCCACCAGGGCGGCTGGCTCGGCGCGTGCCGCCTCGCCGCCGGTGTGCAGCACGACCCCGTTCGCGCCGGCGGCCCGCACCAGCTCGGTGCCCTCCCACTCGGCGGGCGCGCACGTCCGGATCAGCCGGGCCAGGCCCTCGGCGAGGCTCTCCTCGGCCATCGCGTACCGGTCGAGCCCCAGCAGCACCGTCACCGGCCCCACGTCCTCCCCGGCGCCTTCCCCGTCGTCCCCGCCTTCCGCGGCCTCCTCCAGTCCTTCCTGGAACACGAGCGCGACGCCCGACTCGACCGCCTGCTGCACGGCCTTGTCCGGGTCGGGCACCTGCCGTTCGGCGAGCGCCGCGCGCACGGCGGACGCGTCCTGCGCGGTGTGGCCGCGGAGCGCGGCCCGCTCCAGGACCCAGCCCACCAGCGCCGCCGCCCGCCGCTCGTCGTCGGGCCCGCACGCGGCCCCCAGCAGCGCCCGCGCGAACCCGTCCGCCTGCTCGGGCCGCACGCCCGGCACGGCGAGAAGCTGCCACGGGTCCTCGGCGAGCCGCTCCCCGGCCGCCTCCCCGAGCACCTCGACCACCTGCCCGGCGAGCGCCCCGGGCGCCCCGCCCCGTTCGAGGACCGCACGCACCGCGTCCACCGTCTCCGCAGCCGCCTCCCGGTCCGGTGCGGGGGCCGCCACCGCCCTGACGGGGGCGGGTGCGGGAACCGGATCGGGGCGGCGGGGCACGGCCGGGGCCTCGTCGAAGTACGCGGTCGCCGGCGCCCCGCCCTCGACGGCCCGCACGGCGGCCAGCAGATCGGCGGCCGTCCCGCTGAGCCCGGCCCCACTCGCGACCGGCCCGCCCCGCTCTGCCTTCCGCCGCTCGATCCGCGCCCTCAACTCCCGCTGCGCCGCGAGCTCGGCCTCCGCCTCACTGACCCCACCCTCCTGCGCGCCGTCGGCGGCTGCGCCGGCCTCGGAGCCTGCCTCGGCCTCGGGGCGCTCGCCGCCGTCGGCCGGTGCGGTGTCCGTGCCGGCCTCATCCTCTGCGGCGGCTGGGGCTTCCGCCGCGCCTGCCTGTCCCGCCGCCTGGGAGGCGTCGCCCTCGGCCTCGCCCGCCTGCGTGGCGTCAGCCGACGCGTCGGGCTCGGGCCCGCCCGCCTCGGAGGCGGAGCCTGCCTCGGGCTGCTCGCCGCCGTCGGCCGGTGTGGTGTCCGTGCCGGCCTCATCCTCTGCGGCGGCTGGGGCTTCCGCCGCGCCTGCCTGTCCCGCCGCCTGGGAGGCGTCGCCCTCGGCCTCGCCCGCCTGCGTGGCGTCAGCCGACGCGTCGGCCCCGGGCCCCACCTCGGCGGCCTCGCCCTCAAGACCGCCCGCCCGGGCAACCCCCGCCTCACTCGTCCCGCCGCCTCCGGCGGCCTCCCCCGTGGCGGGGTCCTCGGGGGGCGAGTCGGGGGAGGGGCCGGAGAGGGGGCCCGGGGTGCGCGCGGTCACAGCGTGCTCCAGTCCTGGTCGGGATAGCGGTGCACGGGCGCCGAGACATCGTCCAGCGCCCGGCAGATCTCGTCAGGAAGACTAAGGGCCTCCACCGACAACGCCGCCATGAGCTGCTTCGCGTTGCGCGCGCCGACGATCGGCGCCACCACCCCCGGCCGGTCGCGCACCCATGCGAGCGCCACCTCCAGCGGGGTGGTCGCCAGACCGTCCGCCGCCGTCGCCAGGGCGTCCACGATCCGGCTCGCGTCCTCGTCGAGGTACGGCTCGACGAACGGCGCCATGTGGTCCGACGCCCCGCGCGACCCGGTCGGCACACCCGAGCGGTACTTGCCGGTCAGCACACCCCGGCCCAGCGGGGAGGACGGCAGCAGCCCCACCCCGAGGTCCAGCGCCGCGGGCAGCACCTCGCGCTCGATGCCCCGCTGGAGCAGCGAGTACTCCATCTGCGTGCTCGCCAGCCGGGTCCGTACGCCCGGTGCCGCGAGCTGCCAGGTGGCCGCCTTGGCCAGCTGCCAGCCGCAGAAGTTCGACACGCCGGCGTACCGCGCCCGCCCGCTGGAGACCGCGATGTCGAGCGCCTGGAGCGTCTCGTCGAGCGGCGTGTCCGGATCGAAGGCGTGGACCTGCCACAGGTCCACGTGGTCGGTGCCGAGCCGCGCCAGCGAGGCGTCCAGCGCGGCAAGCAGATGCCCGCGCGAGCCGTCGAAGCGGCGGTCCGGGTGGGCCACGCTGCCGGCCTTGGTCGCGATGACGAGGTCCCGCCGGGGCACCAGCCGCTCCACGAGCTGGCCGAGCACGTACTCGGCCTCCCCGCCGCCGTAGACGTCGGCGGTGTCGACGAGGGTCCCGCCCGCCTCCCAGAACGCCTTCAACTGCTCGGCAGCGTCGTGTTCGTCGGTGTCCCGGCCCCAGGTGAGGGTGCCGAGCCCGATCCGGGACACGCGCAGGCCGGTACGGCCGAGATGCCTCTGCTCCATGGGCGCTGAGATTACTGGCCAGGGGCATACGCGGAGAGAGGCTGTGGACAACCTTCCCCTGCCGCTCGCGGCGCCCGGACGCTAGAGTCGCCGGAAAGGAACGTTACTGATCAGTAAGAGGGAGCGCTCATGCGGCTCGGCATCAACCTCGGTTACTGGGGTGCGGGGATGGACGGCGACAACCTCGCCGTCGCGCAGGAGGCCGACAGGCTCGGCTACGACGTCTGCTGGGCCGCGGAGGCGTACGGCTCCGACGCGCCCACCGTGCTCAGCTGGGTCGCCGCCCAGACCGAGCGGATCGACGTCGGCTCCGCGATCCTCCAGATCCCCGCGCGTCAGCCGGCCATGACGGCCATGACCGCGGCCACGCTCGACTCGCTGTCCGGCGGCCGTTTCCGCCTCGGCCTCGGCGTGTCCGGCCCCCAGGTCTCCGAGGGCTGGTACGGGGTCAAGTTCGACAAGCCCCTCGCCCGCACCCGCGAGTACGTGGAGATCGTCCGCAAGGCGATGACCCGCGAGCGGCTGTCCTACGAGGGCGAGCACTGGACGCTGCCGCTCCCCGACGGCCCCGGCAAGCCGGTCAAGCTCACCGTGCACCCGCAGCGCGAGCACATCCCGCTCTACATCGCGGCCATCGGGCCGAAGAACCTCGAACAGACCGGTGAGATCGCCGACGGCGCCCTGCTGATCTTCCCCTCCGCCGACCACCTGGAGGAGACCGCGATCCGCCACATCCGCGCGGGCCGCGAGAAGGCCGGCCTGACGATGGACGGCTTCGACGTCTGCCCGACCCTGCCGCTCGCCGTCGGCGACGACGTCGCCGGTCTCGCCGACATGTTCCGCCCGTACACCGCGCTGTACGTGGGCGGCATGGGCAGCCGCAAGCAGAACTTCTACAACCAGCTCGCCCAGCGCATGGGGTACGAGAAGGAGGCCGCCGAGATCCAGGACAAGTACCTGTCCGGCGACAAGGCGGGCGCCGCCGCGGCCGTCCCGCACCAGCTCATCGACCAGACCGCGCTGCTCGGGCCGGTGGCCCGGATCGCCGACCGGATGACGGCCTACGCGGCGGCCGGGGTCACGACCCTGACCCTCGCCCCGGCCGGCTTCACCCTCGACGAGCGGCTGGCGGCCCTGCGCGCCGGCACCGAGGCGATGGAGCTCGCGGGCCTCGCCTGAGCGCGGAAAGCTCTGCGGCCGTGGTGGGGGCTCGGGGGTCTTCCCCGCCACGGCCGTCACCCCGTACAACGCGTGAGGCGGCCATCGGTCACTCCCCGGCCACCACCGGACACATCCCCCGTTCGGGTGAGCCGTTCCCCCTCCCGTGTTGCCCCCCGGGGCGTCCCGCATTTGACTCGTTGGCGGCGGACGCCCTGTGAGGAGGTGGCAGAGATGCTCTCGGCACGCAGTCTTTTCCAGGAGATCATCGACAGCGACGACAGCTACCGGCTGTTCTGCTCGATCGCGGCCAGCGGCGAGGCCCAGGGCGGCTGGGAGAACGCCCGCATCGCCGCCCTCGTGCCCGGGAGCATGCGGGGTCTCGTCCCCAAGATCACACGGCACGGCGCCGACGAGGACAAGCACGGGCGGATCTTCAACGGTCTGCTGCGCAAGCGGCACCTCGACCCCGTCCCCGTCCCGCCGGAGACCGACTACACGATGCTCCTGGAGCGGGAGGGCATCGGACTCGCGCACGACAAGCTGCGCGGCGACGAGCCCCTCACCGAGGAGGACATCGTCGTCTACCTGTCCCACAGCCGGGTCACCGAGCAGCGGGCCGCCGACCAGATGGACATGCTGGTCACCTACTTCGGCGACCACCCCGAGGTCGGCAACGCGATCCGGCAGATCTCCGGCGACGAGGACAACCACCTGGCCTACTGCCACGAGGAGTTGCTCCGGCTCGCCGCCGAGGGGCACGGCCGCACCATCCAGCGGGTGCTGCGCGAGAGCGCCCTCGCCGAGATCCGGGTCTACCGCGACGTCAGCCTCGCCGTCATGAGCCACATGGGACGGCTGCTGCACTGGCCGAAGGCCAAGTCAGCCGTCCTGGCCGCCGGCATCCACGCGATGTACGCGTACGAGCGGTTCGGCGGCTGGCACCGCATGGTCTCCCTCACCATGCCCGAGCGCCGCGGCGCGCTCGACGGGCCGCCCACCCCCGCCCCCGCGCTCTGACGGCGGTGACCCCGCCCGGCTCCGGGCACCGCGGCGGTCACAGCCAGCCGCGGTGCTTGAACAGCCGGTACAGCCCCACCACGGCGCCGGCCATCAGCAGCACCACCGCCGGATAGGCCCACGGCCACCGCAGCTCCGGCATGTGCTCGAAGTTCATCCCGTAGACGCCCGCGACCATCGTGGGCACCGCGGCCATCGCCGCCCAGGCCGAGATCTTGCGCATGTCGTCGTTCTGCCGCACCCCGGTCTGGGCGAGATGGGCGGACAGGATGTCCGAGACCAGCCGGTCGAGCCCCTCCACCTGCTCGTTCGCCCGGGTCAGATGGTCGCTCACGTCCCGGAAGAACGGCTGCGAGTGCTCGTGCACGAACGGCACCCCGGTGCCCGTGAGCCGGGCCATCGGCGCGGCCAGCGGACCGGCCGCCCGGCGGAACTCCAGCACCTGCCGCTTGAAGGTGTAGATCCGGGCTGCCATGTTCCTGGTGTCCCGCGCCCCCGGCGCGAACACCTCCGTCTCCATCTCCTCCAGGTCCACCTGGAGTTCGGCGGCGATCTCGATGTAGTGGTCGACCACCGCGTCGCTGATCGCGTACAGCACGGACGTCGGGCCGTGGCGCAGCACCGCGGGCTCCGCCTCCAGGCGCTGCCGCACGTCGTGCAGCGGGGCCCCCACGCCGTGGCGCACGGTCACGACGAACGAGTCGCCTATGAAGACCATCAGTTCACCGGCGCTGACGGTGTCGCTGCGCGGCTCGTAGACCACCGGCTTGAGCACCACGAAGAGCGAGTCGTCGTAGACCTCCAGCTTGGGCCGCTGGTGGGCCTTCAGGGCGTCCTCGACCGCGAGGGGGTGCAGCCCGAACTCCTCGGAGACGTGCGCGAACTCGTCCTCGGTCGGCTCGTGCAGCCCGATCCAGAGGAACGCGTCACCCGACGCCCGGGCCTGGCCGAGGGCGTCCGAGAAGTCCGACGGGCCCTCGGTGCGGCGCCCGTCGCGGTAGATGGCACAGTCCACGATCACGGCCAGCATCTTCCCTGAGGTCAGGGCGCCCACACCACCCGTCGCGGGGGGGGGGGCCGGGCGCCCCCCCCCCCCCCCCCGCGCCTCCTTGTGTTTTCGGCCGCCGACATCGCGCCACCGGCTCGCCCCGGCGTCAACAGCCCGTCTCTGACCGGGATATGCTCCCGCCCGTCGTCATATGATCTTTCCCGTTCGATTCTGAGGATGCTGATGGTTCGACAGGGAACGTCGACCGGAAGTCCGCGGCCGAGGTCCGGCCTCGTGTGGCAACTGCCCGTTGCCGCGACCGTCGCCGCCGCGATCGTGGCCGTCTTCCTGGTCTCCGCATCGGCCCGCACGCCCGTCGTGATCGTCTCCGCGGTGACCGTGGTCGCCGTCGGTCTGGCCTGCGCGGAGGTGGTGCGGCGCGGCCAGGTGATCGCCGAGCTCCGCGACCGGCTCGCCGCGCAGGAGGCGGAGAACGCCCGCCAGTCGGCCGAGACCAGCCGTCTCGCCGGCGAACTGCTGCCCCATGTGGTGGGTGAACTCCGCAAGGGCGCCTTCCCCGAGGACGTGCTCGCCTCGCTCGACGTCTCGGCCGAGCACCGCGCGGTGCTGCGCTCCGTGGTCGACGCGGTGAGCGCCGAGGAGGACCTGCGCGGATCCGCGCAGCGCGCCTTCGTGAACATCGCCCGCCGCGTGCAGGCCATCGTCCACCAGCAGGCCCAGGAGCTGCGGGAGATGGAGGACCGGCACGGCCGGACCCCCGAGGTCTTCGGCGACCTGCTGCGCATCGACCACGGCACCGCGCTGATCGGCCGGCTGGCCGACTCCATCGCCGTGCTCGGCGGCGCGCGCCCCGGGCGCCAGTGGAGCAAGTCCGTCCCGCTGTACAGCGTCATGCGCGGCGCGATGTCCCGCATCATCGACTACCAGCGCGTCGAGCTGCACACCGTGTCGGAGGTGGCCGTCGTCGGCTCCGCCGTCGAGCCGCTCATCCACGCCCTGTCGGAGCTGCTGGACAACGCCACCCGCTACTCGCCGCCGCAGACCCGGGTCCATCTCACCGCGGTGGACGTCCAGTCGGGCATCGCCATCGAGATCGAGGACGGCGGCGTCAGCATGAGCGAGGAGGCCCGCCAGCGGGCCGAGCGGATGCTCCGCCAGGCCCAGCAGGGCATCGACGTCAACGACCTGGGCGAGACCCCCCGCCTGGGCCTCGCGGTGGTCGGCCGGCTGGCGCAGGCGTACGGCTTCCAGGTCTCGCTGCGCTCGTCCGCCTACGGCGGCGTGCGTGCCGTCCTCGTCGTGCCGCAGGACCTGATCACCACCTCCGCGTCGGCCACCGGTCTGGCGCACGGCATCGGCACGGCGTCCGGCCCCCGGGCCACCGGTTCCGCCCCCGCCCCGGCCCCCCTGCCGCCCCGGGCGCCCGCCCCCGCGCGGCCGCAGCGGGAGGCCACGGGCCCGAGCCAGCCACTCCCCCGGGACGAGGAGGCACTCACGGTGACGGAGCGGACGGCGGGCGGGCTGCCCCAGCGGCGCCGCAAGTCACGTGTCAGTGCCCCTGCCGAAGCATTCGCAGCCCACCCGACCGCACCGGAGCCCGAGCCGGAAGCCGAACCGGCGGTGCAGCCCGGCATGTGGCTCGCCGCCTTCCAGAACGGCCTGTCCGGTGACACCTCCAAGACGAACAACGGAAACGAGCAGCCATGATTCAGCGGCAGTCCCACCAGACCAACATGGACTGGATGCTCAAGGACCTGGCAGAGGGCGTACCGCAGACCCGGAACGTCGTCGTCCTTTCCGCCGACGGACTGCGGATGGCGCAGTACGGCTCGGACACCGACACCGCGGACCGGCTGGCCGCCGCCTGTGCGGGCCTGCAGAGCCTGGCGGGCGCCGTGGCCGCGGAACTCCCGCACGGTGACGGCCAGATGCGCCTCGTGGTGATCGAGATGAACGGCGGCTTCTTCTATCTGATGGCGGCCGGCGCGGGTGCCTACCTCGCCGTGCTCGCCGACGAGGGCGTCGACGCGGGGCTGATGGGCCAGCGCATGCGGGACCTCGTACTGCGGATCGGAGAGCACCTGAGCACGCCGCCGCGGCATGAAGGACCGACCGCGTGAGCGACGCGGGCGCGGACTGGGAGGACGCCAGCCCGGAACGTCTGTACGTGATTACGGGCGGCCGGAGCGGCTCCTCCTCGCCCACCGCCTTAGACCTGGTCACCCTCATCGTGGCCAGGTCGGGGCCCAAGCCCGGAATGCAGCCGGAGCACGCGGCGATCATCAGGATCTGCCAGGCGCCGTTGTCGGTGGCCGAGATCTCCGCCTATCTGAGCCTGCCGGTGAGTGTGGTCACCGTGCTGCTCAGCGACCTGTTGGCCGACGACAAGGTGCTGGCCCGTGCACCCGTCCGCGCGGCCGTACTCCCCGACCGCGCTTTGATTGAGGCAGTGATCGATGGACTTCGAAAGCTCTGAGCAGGCTCTTGGGCCGCGGAGCGAGGATGTGCTGCCGGCGACCGCGACGGCCGCCGTCAAGGTGGTCATCGTGGGCGGCTTCGGCGTCGGCAAGACGACCCTGGTCGGCTCGGTGAGCGAGATCAGGCCCCTGACGACCGAGGAGACGATGACCCAGGCCGGGGTCGGCGTCGACGACACGGCGGGCGTGGAGCGCAAGACCTCGACGACCGTCGCGATGGACTTCGGACGCATCAGCATCAACGAGGAGCTGGTGCTCTACCTGTTCGGCACCCCGGGCCAGGAGCGCTTCTGGTTCCTGTGGCGCGGCCTGTTCGAGGGCGCGCTGGGCGCCGTCGTGCTGGTCGACACCCGCCGGCTGGAGGTCAGTTTCGACGTGATCGGCCGACTGGAGGAGCGGGGGGTGCCCTTCGTGGTGGCCGTCAACTCCTTCCCGGAGGCGCCCGCCTACCCGGTGGACGAGCTGCGGGGGGCGCTCGACCTGCCGGCGAACGTGCCGATCGTGCTGTGCGACGCGCGTTCGCGGGCGTCCAGCCGGGACGTGCTGATGGCGCTGATGCGGTATCTCCAGACGCTGGCGAGCGCCCACCAGGGCTGAAGCTCACCACAGCGGGCGGCATGGCCGGAATCCCTTGGTGCTCCAGGCAAGGATTCCGGCCAATTGCCGCCCGCTTCGTGCTGTTCTGCCGGGGGATCGTCCTATTGGATCGGCCAAGATGGCTGAGTACGATGCGCAATAGTTGATCACTCTGTGGTGCACGTTGCGCATGTGACAACGCTGTTGACGCGACGCACCCGCATCGAGAGGCAGGCCGCCGTGACCCCCGAGACGGGCCCCACCATCCCGCCGATCTTCACGCCCATACCGCCGGCCATCCACCCACGGCACGCGGACATCGATGTCCAGACCGCGGCGTGGGCGGAGACCTTCCGCATCGGCTCGGACGGGCTGCGCGCCAAGCTCGTGGTCCAGGACATCGGCACCTTCTCGGCGCGGATCCTGCCCGAGGGGCGCGAGGAGGTCGTCTCCCTCCTCGCCGACTTCGTGCTGTGGCTGTTCGGCGTCGACGACGGCCACTGCGAGGAGGGCGAACTGGGGCACCGGCCCGGCGACCTGGCGGGGCTGCTGCACCGCCTGATCCGCGTGGCGCAGAACCCCGAGGCGCCGATGATGACGGAGGACCCGCTCGCCGCCGGACTGCGCGACCTGCGTCTGCGCGTCGACCGCTACGGCACCGCCGGGCAGACCGCCCGCTGGATCGACGCCCTGCGCGAGTACTTCTTCTCCGTGGTCTGGGAGGCCGCCCACCGCCGCGCGGGCACCGTGCCCGACCTCAACGACTACACCCTGATGCGGCTGTACGACGGGGCGACCTCGGTGGTGCTGCCGATGCTGGAGATGGGCCACGGCTACGAGCTCCAGCCGCACGAGCGCGACCGCACCGCGGTGCGCGCCGCCGCCGAGATGGCCTCGTTCATCATCACCTGGGACAACGACATCTTCTCCCACCACAAGGAGCGCCGGTCCTCCGGCTACTACCTCAACGCCCTGCGCGTGCTGGAGGAGGAGGGCCTGTCCCCGAAGAAGGCGCTGCGGACCGCGATCGCCCAGCGCGACCGGGTGATGTGCCTCTACGTACGGCTGGCGGAGCAGCTCTCCCGCGAGGGCAGCCCGCAGTTGCGCCGGTACCTCGCGAGCCTGTCCAGCTTCATCCGCGGCGCCCAGGACTGGGGCATCACCTCGGTGCGCTACACCACGCCGGACGACCCGGCGAACCTGCCGCCGGTCTTCAGCGACGCCCCGACCGACGGCCGTCACGAGCCCCTCGGGATACCGGCGGTCGACTGGTGGTGGGACCTGGTGCCCGCGCCCGACGCCGATCCGGCCGCCTGCGCCGCCCCCGCCGCGGCACGTGCCGCCCTGTAACCCCTCCACCCCAGCGGAAAGGATTCTCCCGTGACCCTCGCCGGAACTCCCGCGGCCGACCTGCGATCGGTGCCCGTGGCACCGGGAGGCATCCCCCTCCTCGGCCACGCGCTCAGCCTCTGGCGCGAGCCCCTCGGCTTCCTGAGGTCGCTGCGCGACTCCGGCGACCTGGTGCGCGTCAACCTGGGCACGCTGCCGATGTACGTCGCCACCTCGGCCGAGCTCGTCCACGAGGTGACGGTGCGCCAGGCGCGCAGCTTCGAGAAGGGCCGCTTCTTCGACCGGCTGCGCCCGCTCGCGGGCAACGGCCTCGCGAACTCCGACGGGGAGGTGCACCGCAGGCACCGGCGGCTGATCCAGCCGATGTTCCACCCGCAGCGCATCGCCCAGTACACCGGGGCGATGAGCGACAACGCCCGGGCGCTGGCGGACTCCTGGACACCGGGGCAGACCGTCGAACTGGAGGCGGTGATGGCCCAGTACTCCATCGAGACCCTCGCCACCACGCTGTTCTCCACCGACCTGGGCCGGCCCGCGGTGGTGGCGGTCCGCGAGAACCTGCCGGTCGTCCTGAAGAACCTGCTGATGCGGGCGGCCTCGCCGCGGTTCCTCGACCGCTTCCCGATCCGGGCCAACCGCGACTTCGACGCGGCGGCCACGACCCTGCGCAAGGTCATCGACGAGGTCGTCGCCGAGACCCGCCGCTCGGGGTCCGGCGGGCAGGGCGACCTGCTGTCGGTCCTGCTGGAGGCCAGGGACGGCGAGACCGGCGACGCCCTCTCCGACGTCGAGGTCAGGGACGAGCTGAGCACCATCCTCTTCGCCGGCGCCGAGACCACGGCCGCGACCCTGTCCTGGACGTTCCACGAGCTCGCCGGGAGCCCCGAGGTCGAGGCGGCGCTGGTCGCCGAGATCAAGGACGTCGTGGGCGACCGCCCCGTCTCCGTCGAGGACGTGCCCCGTCTGGAGGGCGTGCGCCGGGTCCTCGACGAGGTGATCCGGCTGCACGGCGTCACCATGCTGATGCGCCGCACCACCGCGGAGGTGGAACTCGGCGGCTATCGGCTGCCCCCCGGCACCGAGGTGGGCTTCAGCCTCTACGCCCTGCACCGCGACCCCGGGGTGTACGCGGACGCCGACCGCTTCGACCCGGACCGCTGGCTGCCCGAGCGGCGCGGGGAGATCGCGCGCACCGCCTACGTCCCGTTCGGCGCGGGCAACCGCAAGTGCATCGGTGACGCGTTCGTGTACACCGAGGCGACGATCGCGCTGGCCACGATCCTGTCCCGCTGGTCGCTGCGCCCGGCCCCCGGCCACGTCCCGAAGGAGGTCGCCTCGGCGGTGGCCCACGCGGACCTGATGCCGATGGTGGTGACCCCCAGGGACGCCTGACCCCCGCCGCGCGGGGCCCGGCGCCGTGGGGCCCGGCG